>CAYLSR010000015.1:0-2731 GCA_964385855.1 uncultured Mogibacterium sp. | reverse complement strand
GGGTCTACATCTCCAATCTCCGCAAGAAATTCCAGACCCTCGGTGCCAACGTGCGCATCAAGGTGACCCGCAACGTCGGGTATTCTCTGGTTTTGGAGGATTGAATCCATGATCCGTCGGCTACGCACCAAATTCATCGCGCTCGCCCTGCTGTCCGTCCTGCTGGTCCTCTGCATCCTGGTCGGCACGATCAACGTGTTCAACTACCGGGACATCCTGGAGGAGTCGGACAGCGTGCTTGAGATGCTCGCGGATTACGGCGGGAACTTCCCGGACGGGCCGAAGCCGGGTTCCGGCGGACCGGGAATGAACGGATCGCAGCCGGGCTCCGGTCAGAGCATGATGCCGGGCACCGGGTCCCCGGAGGACGATGACTGGGATGACAAGTGGGAGGATTTCGACGAGGACGATCTTGAGGAGCTCTTCGCGGACATCCGCGAGCGGGACCCGAATCACGTCACCAAGGAGACGCCGTTTGAATCCCGCTACTTCACCGTGACGCTGGCTGATGACCGGACCGTTCAGGAGGTCAACACCACCCGGATCGCCTCGGTCGACGAGGGGACCGCGGTCTCCTACGCTCTAAAGGCCGCTGACGGGGACGGCGAGAATGCCTTTCTCGACCAGTACCGGTACGCCGCAGTCGAACAGAACGGTTCGACGCAGTACCTGTTCCTGGATTGCTCCCGGACGCTCGGAAACTTCCGTTCATTCCTGCGCATCAGCATCGAGGTCGCGGCGATCGCGTTCGCTGCGGTCGCGGCACTGATCACGTTCTTCTCCGGGCTCATCATCCGCCCGGTCGCGGAAAGCTATGAAAAGCAGCGGCGGTTCATCACCGATGCCGGCCACGAGATCAAGACGCCGCTCGCGATCATCAACGCGGACGCGGCAGTCCTCGAAATGGAGGGTGCCGGCGGCGAATGGGTCGACGACATCAAGCTTCAGACCGACCGCCTGACGGAGCTCACAAACGAGCTCGTCTACCTCTCCCGCATGGAGGAGGTCCGGCGGGAGCAGACGCAGAAGACCGACTTCCCGTTCAGTGAGGCAATCACGGAGATCGCGCGCTCCTTCGAGTCCCGCGCGGTCATCGACGACAAAGACTATCAGTTCACCGTGACTCCCGCGCTCGTCTGCCACGGCGACCAGGACGCGATCCGCAAATTGACGAGCATCCTGCTGGACAACGCCTTCAAGTACTCCGAACCGGGCGGCCGGATCGAGCTGACGGCCTCGCGGCGCGGCAGGAACCTCGCCCTGTCGGTGTACAACACCACGCCGTCCATCAAACGGGAAGACACGCAGCACCTCTTTGAACGGTTCTACCGCACCGACCGGTCCCGAAACTCCGAGACGGGCGGCCACGGGATCGGCCTGTCCATCGCGGAGGCGATCGTGCAGTCGCACGGCGGCCGGATCACCGCGGAGACGGACGACGAAAAGTCTCTGCGGATCACGGCGCTGCTGCCGGCCTGAGCGGCTTCGGCGGTTTAAAGATACTCGGCCAACAGAAAAACGGAAGCGTGGCAGCTTCCGTTCTCCTGCGGGTCGAGTTTTTTATTAAGATTATTGTAGGAATCAGTTCCTTGAAGGCGTTTTCCCTTGTAAACTGAATATATCATGGTATAATTAAATTGTAAAACTAATAGATTTGTTATATTCCAACAATCTGATTGTTTGAATCGTCGCGGAGGAATCATGGAACTGCGCAACGCCGAAACTTTCCTCAAAATCGTAGAGGTGATGAATTTCACCAAAGCCGCTTCGCTGCTGGGTTATTCGCAGGGAGCGGTCACCGCCCAGATGAAGCAGCTCGAAAACGAGCTGGGCGTCCGCCTGTTCGACCGGGTCGGCCGTAATGTACGGCTGACCGCCGCCGGGGAACAGTTCATCCCCTATGCGCGAAACCTGCTGAACGCCAGCTTTGAAGCGGAGCATTTCGCCCTTGACCGGACTTCCCCGAAGGGCCGGCTCGTCATCATCGCCGGCTCGTCCATCGCCTCGCTCGTCCTGCCGCAGCTGCTCCTCCGGTTTCACAACCGCTACCCGGACATCCAGCTGACGGTCGGCACCTCGGATTTCCTCGAGAACGTCGTCTACAAGCTGAGAAGCAACGAGATCGACATCGCGTTCTTCACCCGGGAGCTTCTGAACTTCGAGGACTTCGTCCTCGCGGCTTCGAGGCCGGAGGAGATCGTCTTCGTCGCGAACGCGGAAGATCCTCTTGCGCAGCGGAAGGACGTACCGCTTGAAGAGGTGCTCGCCTCCCCGCTCGTCGTCAGCGACCGCGAGATCAGCTACAGCCACTTCATGGAGCAGGAGCTCAACCGGATGGGCTATTCCGTCCGGCCGATCATGGAATTCGGCTCGACGACCGCCATCAAGAACCTCCTGAAGGCCGGAGCCGGCATCTCCTATCTGCCGCGCTTCGTCATCGAGAAGGAGCTCGCCCGCGGCGAGCTCGCGATCATCGACACGGTGACGCCTGAACTCGGCATCTGGACGCAGATGTTTTACAACCGCAACCGGTGGATCGCGCCAGAGCTCCAGGTGTTCCTGGACTTCATCCGGGAGGAGTTCCGGTAGGCGTCCTCAGCATCACAGAACCAATACAACGCAAACGGCCTGTGTCCCTTTCACACAGGCCGTTTGCGTTGTACTACTACATTTCTCTTAGGAAGTGTTTTATTAAGGAGGTGCACCGCCGTCCGCCGTTTTGGGTCCGCGG
>CAYLSR010000014.1:0-15814 GCA_964385855.1 uncultured Mogibacterium sp. | reverse complement strand
GCCGTTCCAGGAGGTCCTCACAAACCTCTACGATCACCCGAAGGAGATGCACGAGCTGATCGACTACATAACGGAATATCGCATTGGTTATGTTAAACACCTCATCGAGAACCTCCGGCCGGACGCGATCTTCTCGCACGACGACTGGGGCACCAAGGATGCGCTCTTCATGAAGCCGGATATGTGGCGCGAGTTCTACAAGGAGCCGTACCGCCGGTTCTACGGTTATATCCGCTCGCAGGGCGTCATCGCGATCCACCACGCGGATTCGTACCTCGCGCCGATCGTCGACGACATGGTCGAAATCGGCATCCAGGTCTGGCAGGGCACGCTGCCGGAAAACAACATCCCGAAGCTCCAGGAGCACCTCAAGGGCCGGCTCGTCCTCATGGGCGGCATCGGCGCGGCGATCGACCGCGAGGACGCGGGCGAAGAGGAAGTCCGCGCGTACGTGCGGAACGCGCTGCACGAATACTGCCCGGGCGGCCACTTCATCCCGTCCATCACCTACGGCCTCGCCGGGGCGATCTACAAGCACATCGATCCGTGGATCGACGATGAGATCCGCCTGTACAACGAGGGCGTCCGCCTGCCGCGCTTCAAGGCGCCGGTCAGCGCCCGGATCCGGCCGGTGACGATCGTTTCGGAGGCCCCTGCAGAACCGCAAACACCGGTTCCTGCCGCAGACGCGAAGCCGGTTCCGGCCTCCCCGGAGGCGCAGGCCGTGGGACAGGCGATCCTGGCCGCTCTGTCGGAAGCCCTTCAGGCCAATCGGACGGCGGATCTCGCCGGCACCCTCGGCCGTGCGGCACTCGAAGCCATGGGATCCCGCACTGCGGCGGCATCCGCACCGGTGCAGCCGGAAGCCCCGCAAGAGGCGCCTTCCATCGAGCTCTCCATGGACCAGGCCTCCCTCCTCAGCGACGTCTCCGACGCGCTGCAGGACTGCTCGGTCAGGCAGACGCTCGCCGCCGTGCAGGCCTGCCTCGATGCCGGCATCCCGGCGCAGATGATCCTATCCAAGGGGCTGTTGCGCGGGATGAACGAGCTCGGCGAGGATTTCTCCGCCGGCGAAGTCTTCGTCCCGGAGATGCTTCGCGCGGCCAAGTGCATGTCGTCCGCGACGGAAGTCCTCAAACCGCTCCTCGCTGGCGAAACGGGCGGCAAGCCGCTCGGCCGCGTCTGCCTCGGCACGGTGCGCGGCGACCTTCACGACATCGGCAAGAACCTCGTCAAGATCATGATGGAGGGCAGCGGGCTCGAGGTCATCGACCTCGGCTGCGACGTCGCGGCCGAGACCTTCGTGCAGACCGCGATCGAGCAGGACTGCCAGCTCATCGCCCTCTCGGCGCTTCTCACGACGAGCATGGAGGAGATGCGCCGCGTCGTCGAGATCGCGGAAGAACAGGGCATCCGCGACAAGGTCCGCATCCTCATCGGCGGCGCCCCGATCACGCAGGAATACTGCGATCAGATCGGCGCGGACGCCTACACCGACGATGCGGCGGCGGCCGCCAGGGCGGCGGTGCAGCTGCTGAAGTGATCTATGACAGGGGGACGGATCTTTTGTCAGCTTTTGGGGCGATCGGGGCGGCTCCGGAGCCGCCCGGGACCCTCGTGGTACCGGAGGCCTGATAATCCGGTACCACGCCTGAAATCAGGGACGAAATCTGACAAAAGAACCGTCCCAATGTCACCACCCCTGTCACCCAGCAAAAAACAGCTCTCCCGCCCGGGAGAGCTGAATCATTTTGGGGACTTACTGCTCGTAACTCGCCTCCACCTCGAGGTCGTCGTAGGTGACCCAGTCGCTCATGCTGCCGACGTAGAGGCGCGGCGCATAGCCGATCTCGCTGAGGAACATGAAGTTGACCGCCGCTTCGATCGCCGATCCGCAGTAGAGGATCGCATCTTCTTTCTCCAGGCAAGGCGCGAAGTTTGCTTTCCACTGCTCCGGGGTGCCGATGAGGTTGAGGACGGAGCCGTCCTTCATGTTGGTGAGGTAGTGGATGTTGATCGCGCCCGGGATATGGCCGCGCTTGGAATACAGCGGTTCGACCTCGCCCGAGTAGCGCTGCGGTCCTCTGGAGTCCACGATGATGTGCGCATCCGGATCCTTGATCGCCGCGACGATGCAGTTCTTGCAGGCGAACATCTCGCCGCGCTTGTTTTCTTCAAAGGTGCCCTGCCCGCGGGAAGCCGGGACTTCTCTGCTGACCGGATACCCCTTCTCACACCACTCCTGATAGCCGCCGTTCAGGACGCAGACGTTCTCGTAGCCCATGTAGCGGAGCTGCCACCAGGTCCGCGACGCCGAGTAGACCGTGTCGTCGTAGCAGACGATCACGGAATCCATGTTGACGCCGATCGCCGCGAGCTTCGCGCCTAAAACGGCCGCGTCCGGCGTCCCGCGCCGTCCGCCGTGCGCCCCCTTGTCCTCCGTGATATCCTCATCGATATCGAAATAGTACGCACCTTCGATGTGCCCTTCCGCGTAAGCCTTATGCCCGTAATTTGCCGGATCGAACAGGTCAAACCTGCTGTCGATCACGAACAGATCCTCGTCCTTCAGATGCTCTTTGAGCCAGTCTGTGCTGACGAAATACTTGTATTCACCCATGGGTCCTTCCCTCCGTTCTGCAGTTCGGCGGTCCCTCCGCCTCAGTACGATGATACGCCCGCCTGCGGGCATTGTCAACCGAGGGCTTCCGGTATGCCTGCGCCGGCATTTCGTGTTCTTCCGTAGTTTTGTATATTTATGCACCTCTGGTGAATAATTTCCTTCTGATAAAAGGTTTCCGGCAAAGGGTGTATCGCGTTCAACACATCTAATTTCAATTAGTTTCCCTTAATTTTGATTAAGTTAGTCTAATCAAAGTTTGACTTGACTATTTGCATAAAAGATGTATAAACTTACAGCAGGAGAGAATCAGGCCCGTCCGCAGGGCGGGTCCTTCTTCATACAAACAGACAAAACAGGAGGTATCATCATGTCAATCAAAAAATCAGATGTTTTAAAAGTCGCAGGCGGTTTTCTGCTGGGCACCGCCGGAGTCCGCATCCTCACCAGCGATGACGCGAAGAAGGTCTATGTGCAGGCCACCGCGGCGGGGCTCCGCATGAGAGATGAGGTTCTGGACACCTCGACGAAGATCCGCGAGAACGCGGACGACATCCTCGAAGATGCTAAGGAAATCAACCTTAAAAGAAATGCCGTGAAGGCGGAAGCAGATGTCGTCTTCGGCGAAGAAGTACCGGAGGCATAACGGCCATGAAATTCAAGATCCTCCACCAGTCGCCGCGGCAGCTCAGGATCCACATCCTCCAGACATCTGCCATGACCATGGAGCAGGCGGATCTTCTGGAAACCGCGCTCAAACGGACGGAGGGTGTCAGCGACGCGAAGGTCTTTGATCGGACCGGTAACGCGATCATCCGTTTCAGCGGCTCGCGGGATTCGATCATCGAGGCCGTCGGCGGATGGAGCTGGGCGTCGATCTCAGACGCGGAAGTCGACCACGGCGGCCGGGTGATCAGCCGGGAATACCAGAACAAACTGACCGGCATGATCCTGCGGTGGACGTTCAAGCGGCTGTTTTTCCCTGCGCCTCTGCGCCACGCGATCGCCGTCATGAATTCCCTGCACTACATCCGGGAAGGGCTTTTCTCGCTCAAGGACGGCAAGCTCAACGTCTCGGTCCTCGACGCGACCGCGATCACGCTTTCCATGCTTCGCGGCGATTTCGGCACCGCGTCGTCCGTCATGTTCCTGCTTCGCGCGGGCGAGCTTCTGGAAGAATGGACGCAGAAGAAGTCGATCCACGATCTTGCGCAGACGATGTCTCTCAATGTGGAGCGCGTCTGGCTCATCGGCGCGGACGGCAAGGAGCTGCTCATCCCGATCGAGGATGTCAACGTCGGCGAGAAGATCGTCGTCCGCATGGGCGGCCTGATCCCGCTGGACGGCAAGGTCCTCAGCGGTGAAGCGGCGGTCAACCAGGCATCCATGACCGGCGAATCCCTGCCGGTCGTCAAGAAGGAAGGCAGCTACGTCTACGCCGGCACCGTCGTGGAAGACGGCGAGATCATCATTCAGGTCGACAAGACGCTCGGCACCGGTAAATACGACCGGATCGTCAAGATGATCGAAGAGTCCGAAAAGCTCAAATCCACCGCGGAATACAAGGCCACCACGCTGGCGGACAAACTCGTGCCGTACAGCCTGGGCAGCGCGCTCGCCATCTACCTGCTGACGCGCAACGTGACCAAGGCCATGTCCGTCGTGATGGTCGATTTCTCGTGCGCGATCAAGCTCGCGACCCCGATCGCCGTCCTGTCGGCGATGCGGGAAGGCAGCCAGTACGGGATGACGATCAAGGGCGGCCGGTTTCTGGAAGTCATCAGCAAGGCCGACACCATCGTCTTTGACAAGACCGGCACCCTGACCCACGCGGTCCCGTCAGTCGCAAAGATCGTGACCTTCGGCGACGCGGATGAGACCGAGTCCCTGCGCCTCGCGGCCTGCCTCGAAGAGCACTACCCGCACTCCGTCGCGAATGCGATCGTCAAGGAGGCGAGCGACCGCGGCATCTTCCACGAAGAACGCCACGGCAAGGTCGATTATGTCGTCGCGCACGGCATCTCGAGCACGATCAACGGCATGCACGCCGTCATCGGCAGCCGTCACTTCGTCTTTGAGGACGAAAAGTGCAAAGTTCCGCGCGGTGAAAAGAAAAAGCTGGATCAGCTGGATCCGGCCTACTCACACATCTACCTCGCGCTCGAAGGCGTCCTGCAGGCGGTCCTCTGCATCCACGACCCGCTCCGGGCGGAAGCCGCGGATGTCGTCTCCCGGCTGCACCGGGCGGGCTTCTCCCAGATCGTCATGATGACCGGGGACAACGAAAAGACCGCCCACGCCATCGCGGGCAAAGTCGGGATCGACCGGTATTTCGCGGAAGTCCTGCCGGAAGACAAGGCGCGCTTCATCAAAGAGCAGAAAGCCGCCGGACACACGGTGATGATGGTCGGCGACGGGGTCAACGACTCCCCGGCCCTCTCGGAGGCCGACGTCGGCATCGCCATCAGCAACGGCGCGGCGATCGCCCGGGAAATCGCGGACATCACGATCTCCGCGAACGACCTCTACCCGCTTCTCACGCTCAAAGAACTCGCGAACCGCCTGATGCGCCGCATCGACGGCACGCACCGGGGCATCATCGGATTCAACCTCGGGCTGATCATCCTCGGCGTCGCAGGGATCCTGCCGCCGGCAACCTCCGCGCTGTTCCACAACGCGTCGACGATCGCGACCGGCCTGTACTGCATGACGGACCTACTGCCGGAAGAGACGAAATAGCGCTATTCAGAAAAACCCTGTTTCAACTGAAAAAGGTATCGGATCCGCCATCCCGGCAGGCCCGATACCTTTTGCGCAATTTGGAATTCAAATCAGAATGGAGCCGTTTTTTTTCAGGAATGCCTGCTCCTCCCAGTCAAACATCAGCGCTTCAAGGAGTTCCTCCCGGCTTGTGATCCAGCGGTCTGTAATCAGGCACTTCATCGTACGGATCCGGTTTGACGGGGACAGACTCATCAGGGTCCCGACCACTTCCGTGCCGCTGCCTAGAAAGAAATCATTCTTGTTAATTGCAATAACTGCAAAATCCCCTTTGTGGAACTGGTTCGCGCAGTAGATGAGGATCGTGGAATCGCTGTCGTGACACCCTCCTTCCATGATATAGCCACTCTTCTCGAGATCTTTGCCAGCATAGGCATACAGCGTCACCCGGAGCGTCACAGGATTGATTTCAAGCTGATTGACAATCATGTTCTTCTGTTCGCCGACATAATTGTACATATAGAGCGGCTTCCGAAGCAGCAGCGGCGGCAGCTTTTGTTCCTCACTGCCGGATTCGATCATCTCCGGATCGTCCGGCATCAGCTGCGTTACCGAGATGTGCAGCGCTGCCGCAATCCGGTGCAATGTATAGGAATCGATGGCGATTTCCCCGTTTTCGTATTTGGAAATGCACGGGATGCTGCGGTTGACCGCTTTGGCAAGTTCCGCCTGCTTGATGCCCTGGAGCTTCCGGAACCTGCTGATATTCCCGCCGATTATTTTATAATATGCGTTATCATCATACATAAAACCTTACCTCTGTCATACTGCAGTTCTTCCGTCAGGACCCATTCTCCGGCCCGGAACGAATTGCCCCGTATGCCGCAACAGCCATAGCGGAAATCCACTGTTCCCGCTATGGCTATTGTACAGAATTTTCTGTGTGCAGTCCAGCAAACCGCTGTTATTTCAGCTCATCCTCAGAATGCAGTTTGTTCATCGGAGCAAGCTTGACAGCCGTCAGACCGATGAGCAGCGCGACGACCATCATTGCGATCGCAAGCAGGATCGGCATCGACCAGCTGCCCTGCGCAGTCGCCATGGACGGAAGCGCAAGGACACCGATACCGAGACCGAGACAGCGCATACCGAAGACCCACGGGATAATCTGGTCATATGCCTTGTTGCCGAAGACCTTGGTGGTGAGCATCGGACCTGCGGTCGTTCCGACGATGTAGCCTGCGCCCATCAGCAGCGCTGCGAGGTACATGATCCCCATGGACTGCGAACGTGTCCAGAAGAACAGCACGACGAGACCCAGGATGCCCGCGCCGAACGCGGTCACAATATACGCTCTCGTTCCGAGCTTGCTGGTCAGGACACCGAGGATGATCGCCATAGCGGCGACCGCCAGGTTCGCGACCGAGGATCCGTTCGCCGCAGTCATCTCGTCGAGTCCGCTCGTCATCAGGATCGTTGCCAGATACGGGGTAAGGACCATCGACAGAGCCCACAGCAGAACCGCAGCCATGATCAGATACAGGGACGGGGACTTTCTCGCCGTCTTGAAGTCAACTCCGAAGCCGACGTCCCCCTCTTCCTTGCCTTCCTTTCGGGAGAGCTCAACAGCCTTCTCATATCCGAGCGGCTTCTGTCCGACCTGATCCGGAGATCTCAGCGCGATGAGATAGACGATGATGCAGAAGATACCAAGACACGCGAATACCACGCAGGTCGTGTTCAGTCCGACGGTCGTATCGAGTTTGCCGAACAGCCAGGTGCCGGCCGCCGCGCCGAACCCGATTGCCGCAGTACAGACCCCGATGACCGTTTCCCGTTTTTCGATAAACCAGTCCCTGATGAACGCAGCCATACCGGTGGAGTAGCCGATACCCATCGACGCGCCGACGACTACCTCAAAGAGCGAGACCAGCGCAAAGCTCGGCAGATACGCGTAAGCCGGCACAAACAGAGCCGCGATGATACATCCGATCAGGACGCAGTTTCTGGCGGTCCACTTTTCGATCAGAATTCCAGCGCCGAGAACGCCGGCAGCGAATGCCGCGATGGTCTCGATTGTCGCCGGAATACCTGCCTGCGCGATACTGATGCCCAGTCTGTCCGCAAGCGGCACGATCAGCATACCGTACGCGCCGTAGCTCATACCGCAGGTGAAGGTCATCAGCGCGACCAGCACGGCCTGAAAATAACCCGAAAACTTCTTTGTCTGTTCCATTGTTCTTCCTCCTTGTACCTATAAAACAGATAATGTCAGTTTAATCGTCTCGTAGATTTCGTCAAATGAAGCGAGGTTCAGCGATTCCTTCACGGTGTGTTCATCCGGAGCGAGCGGTCCGATCGTTACGATGTCCATGTTGTCCTTGAGCTTGACGATATACGCAGCCTCGATCCCGCCGTGGACGAACAGCTCTTCCAGATGTCTTCCGCTCACCTGATAGAAGCATTCATCGACGGTTTTGCGGATCTTTGAATTCTCGATATAGTTGAATCCCGGGAGCTGTCCGAGCATGTTGCGCTCCACGCGGAACAGTTCGCTCAGCAGAATCTGCTCTTCCTCGATCATCGCGAGATAGGAATCGAAGGAGCTTCTGGTCATCACCTGCATCACGAAGCGGTCTCCGTCTTTCTTGAACGTGCCGAGGTTGCTCGAAGTCGTGATCGCGCCTTCCTTGATCAGATCCTTGTGCATGAAGCCGTCCGGCAACAGCCGGAGGAAGCTCACAAGCTCTTCGGTATCCTTCCGGGAAGCCGCCTGCTCTACCTCACATGCGGTCAGCTTCAGGACCAGACCGCTATCGCTGTGCGCGAGCTGGTCGCGGAAAATCTGCTCGTATTCGAGGACGTGCTGTTGCAGAACCGTTTCTTCCGCGTCCGCAGTAAAGACGACCTCACCGAAATACGGGATCGCATTGGCAGCCATACCGGCATCCGCATCCGCAAGCTGAATGACAACCCCCTTCCTCATCAGGGAATACAATGTCTTGACGAGAATCTTGATCGCATTGCCGCGCTCCTTGTCGATATCGACACCGGAGTGACCGCCGACCAGTCCTTCGGCCTCCAGACGGTAACCCTTGCCGGCAGCTTTTTCCCAAATCGGCGCCTTGATGAAATCGATGATCTGGCTCCCTGCCGTCGTCACATAAGTGGTGCCGCCGCCGACATCGTCGAGGCCGATCATGCGGTTTGCCTGGAAATACTCCGCCTTGAGTGCCTTCGCACCGAAGCAGCCGACTTCCTCCTGAACGGTAAATGCGCACTCGAGCGGTGGGTGCTTCAGCGTGTCATCCTCGAGAATCGCCAGCATGTACGCGCAGCCGACACCGTCATCCGCGCCGAGCGAGGTGCCGCGCGCGCGGAGCCAGCCGTCCTCGATGTACAGATCCAGCGGATCCTTTTCGAAATCATGCGTACTGCCCTTTTCCTTCACGCATACCATATCCATGTGCCCCTGCAGTATGACCGGTGCGTGATCCTCGTAACCTGGGGACGCCGGCTTGTACATGATGACATTGAGCATTTCATCCCGGAGATACCGGAGTCCGTGCTCTTCCGCCCATGCAACCAGATAATCGCTGTACGGCTTCTCGTGGAAGGAACCGTGCTGAATCCGGGTCATCTGTTCAAAGTGTCTGTGATGTGGTTTGCTTTGATCCAAAACGTAATTCATTCTTCTGCCCTCACATAGTTTCGTTCAACAGTTAAGCTGATATTAGATAAAACCGATTACGATTCCGGCAAGCAATCCGGTTACAACGGAAACCGAGATGATTCCGGAAATGACGACCTTCTTGGTATAGAATCCGTTGAGGACATCCCACTCATCTTTCGGAATCTCATACTTCGTTGCAAGGCCCTGCAAACATTCTTCCGCAACACGGAGCGTCAGCGGATATCCCGTCATGCACGCGAGCGCGAACGCCATAATATCCCAGAAGCCCATCTCTTTGAATATTCTGGTGCAGATCACAGCGCAGATCGCGCTTCCGGCGATGCCGAGCAGCAGCAGGAAAATCAGAGTCGGGAAAATTCCGGCAAGGTCACTCAGCGAAACAGAGCAGAGATCCATCAGGATCACCGCGAACATCGCGGTCAGAATGAGTCCGTCCGCTCCGATCTTCTTGAGGCTGTCCCCGTTGATGATGCCGAACTGGCTGCAGAGGAAGCCGAGCAGCAGGCACCAGACGAGCGCCGAGATGCCGGTCAGATTCGCGATCAGGGTGCCGACCAGGCCAATCGCCGCGAGGACCATGAAGGTCAGATAGAACGGATCGATGAAGGTCAGGTTCTTGAAAATGTCCTTCTGTTCGCCGCCGATCGCGAGTTCGGAGGCCTCGAGCAGCCTGATGCCCTCCCTGTCCTGAAGCCGCTTCTCCATGCCTTTCTTCATCGCGAAGCTGCAGGCAGGATAGCCGATCAGGATCTGGGCGTTCATGATGATGACGATGATAGCGCTCAGCGTGGTGTTGCCGGTCTCCTTGAGCTGTGTCAGGAAGATCAGCCCTGCCTGCGCGCCGCCGGCAACGCTGATCGTGCCGTAGATGGCGGTTTCCTTGTCGAGGAACGTCACCGCGCAGACCACACCGAGAAGCACGATGCAAGCTACCGTGATCAGCGCGATCACGACAGTCTTGAGCTCTCCCTTGAACGATTTCAGGGAGATGGACGCGCCGAAGCACGTCAGCCCGAACGGGACACCCCACGCGTACGTGAAGCCCACCAGCGCGGTGTCCTCAAACGTCTGGGCAGTGATGATGCCGAACTGGCCGCCGATAATAATGAACAGGAACATCGCAATGATGTAGCCCGACACCTTGTTCTTAATCAGTTTGCTCAGAATATCTCCGACGATGAAGACGCCGCAGACTTCTAGCAGTGCGATATACGTTGTCATTTACTACCTCCTTTTATTATCAACTGCGGCTGCGCCCCATTGGCGAACCCTCAGATCGATACTGATTCCTTCTGCAGCTTTCCGCTCAGTGGATCAGCTCCCCTTCCTTGAAGACCATCACCGGCTTGCTTGCTTGCGAGCGCATCGTAATCGCGCACCGGATCCCCGTTCATGACGACGAGATCTGCCAGTTTGCCCGCCTTGATCGTACCGAGCCGATCGTCATAACCAATGATCCGTGCGCTCTCGATGGTGAGCTGCCGGAGCATATCAAGATTGGTCAGCCCCATATCTCTCCTCGCCTGGAATTCCAGAAATGGATTCATGTCGAAGCATTCCTTGTCCACATCGGTGCCCCAGCCCATCGTGATCCCCGCGTCAAACGCCTTCCGAAGCGCCTTGACCGAGTAAGTACCAGTCTCATGGACATTGTCAATGACAGACTGCGGAACACCCTGCACCAAACCGGTGGTAAACGCATAGACAATCGCGAGCGTCGGGATCAGGGCAACGTCTCTGCCGGAGTGTTTGATCGCTTCGATGCACTCCTCGTCGATCATAGAAGCGTGCTCGATGGTCTTCACGCCGCACTCGATGCACAGCATGATACCGCGCTTGCCGTGGCAGTGTGCCGCAACATAAGTATTGTTCTCCTCTGCAGCCTGTACAAGCGCGGAGAGCTCCTCCCGCGTGGTGATCAGCGCACCCGGCTCACCGCCCGGATTCAAGCCCGCACCGGTCGCCATGTACTTGATGAATTCCGCGCCGAGCTCCAGTTCCTTGCGGACGACACGTCTGGCCTGCGCCGGATCATCGAATTCACAATACAGGGCGCCGAAAGCGTCGTTGCCCTTCGTCGTCGGGGTAATGCATCTGCCCGGAGCGATGACGCGCGGTCCCTGGATAATGCCTTTCCTGATGGCATCCCGAACAGCGAAAACAGTCTGATCGCTGCCGCCGCAGTCCCTGATGGTGGTATAGCCGTAGCGGACCTTATCGACAGCGGAATCCACACAATCCATCACGGTATCCGGAATGCTCCTGTGCGCGAGCACATCCAGATTCTCCGTCGAGAAATACAGATGCGTATGAAGGTCAAAGAACCCCGGAAGCACTGTCTTTCCCGCAATGTCAACCGTACAGGCATCCTCGCCTGCTTCCGGTCCGCAGTCCGGCGCATAGATCCCCTGAATGCGACCGTCTTTCACATAGAGATCGGCTTTCGTGCCTGTGAACCCCTCTGTGAGTTCCGGCACCAGCGTGCAGTTTCTAAAAACGATCATCGTCTTTCCCTCCTTTATCTGTGTAATGATTTCTGAACTGTTGGTATGATTGATCATACCACCTTTTTTTAGCCGGGAAAAATGCGGACGGATTTCCTGCTGGTTAAATCAAACCGCACAAAATTAACTGACAGGAGAATTTCCTGCCAGTTAATTGTTTTCTTGCCGCAGAAACTCTGAGCCCAGAAGAAATATCAACAAAAAGTTGAGCGTTGGTTAATTCTGGCGTTCTCCTTTCTGCAAAACCTGTTCCTCAATCTGTAAGTTCCTGCCGGTCTTTTATCATTATATGCTGTATACTATTGGTAGTTTCGTCCTGTCGATGCAATCCAAGAAGCCATGAACACCACGAACCGCTGGCTGTATCTCATCACCGGAACACTGATCCTGCTGTTTCTCGAGCCGCATACTCACTGAAAAAGGTATCGGATCCGCCATCCCGGCAGGTCCGATACCTTTTTTTCATGGTCAGGGCAACAGTTCAGCCCTTTTTATTATACCAGCGCGGCACCCAGCGCACGGCAGTTCGCAAGGCCCTCATCGTCCGGCTCGAGGTTGCAGATGACCGGATCGCACGCCAGCTCGGCGCCCGCGTCACCGCAGCGCTCCGCCCAGTTGCGCATCCACTCGCCATCGCCCCAGTCATAAGACCCGAAGAGTGCGATCTTCTTGCCGCCGAGGCTGCCTTCCACGGATTCGAACATCGGCTCGAACTCGCTCTCCTCGAGGACCTCCGCGCCCATCGCCGGGCAGCCGAACGCGACCGCGTCGTAATTGCCCAGATCGCCCGCGCTGAAGTCGGAAGCCTGGATCAGCTCCGCCTCTCCGCCGGCACCCGCGATGCCTTCCGCAACGGCGTTCGCCATCGCCTCGGTGTTGCCTGTCATGCTCCAGTACACTACTGCTGCTTTCATGTTGTTTTTTCCTCCTTTGATATGATGGATACGGCACCGGCCGGTTTTTTGGGTTTACGTGGCCGGCACCGCAGTCCTGACTTTTGATGAAGCCCGGCCCGCTTACCGGACGCAGACCGCGAGCTTCTCCATCGGTGTGCCGTTCCGCCAGCACTTGAGGTAGAGGCCGGTGCACTTCCGATACTTGGTGAACAGCTCTTCCGCCTGCCGGACGTCCCCGTAGACCTTCCAGTATCCGGAGGCCTTGCAGGCCCTGGAGCCCTCGTCGATAAAACCGCGGACGTCCTCCGGCGGATAGCCGAGAAACAGCCCGATCTCGTGCGGAAAATCTCCGGACGCGCAGATCCGCTCGGTCAGATGCGCGAGGCACAGGTTCTGGCGGATGTGCGCCTGCTCCATGCCCGCATATCCGAACCGCGCCAGGATCTCGCGGGAATCCGCGCGCTCCAGATCCCTCTGCAGCCTGCGCGGCCGGTAGATGTACAGCAGCGCCTTGCCGCCGCGGTACCGGAGCGCGATCGCGCGAAGCCCTTTCTGCCGGAACAGCTCGTTCATCCGTTCCAGGTCGCTTTTGAGTTGTTCTTCGGACTCGTAGGAAGCGGTAAACAGGCTCCCCGTCTTGAGTCCTGCCAGCGTCGGTGCGCAGAACTGCACCATCAGATCTTCGGGCATGGGACGGTTCCTCCTCTTGCGTGTGAACGGTTACGCGCTGACGTGCTCCTCCAGGATGTTGCGGAGGGCGTTCATCGAGCTCGTGTGTGAACGGGCGACGATGGTATTCTTGCCCTTCGCCTGATCCAGCGCGCTCTTGACCATCTTGTGAGACATCGTGCTGGTAAAGAGGACCAGCAGATCCGCGTCCCCCACGCCGGAGTGCATTCCCTTGTTGAAGTCCACGTAGACCTTCGCCTTGCAGTTGTATTGCTTGCACAGCTGCTTGTATTTGCAGACCATGCACTCATTGCCGCCAACGATGACAACGCTCATCGGTGCCTCCTTTCTCTTGGTTAGATTTATCTAACCTTGTCTGTAAAATGATCGGCCGGCAATCCGGCCGCGGATGAACTCCATTTTGGTTATATACATCTAACCGCGTCTGTAACAAAAGTGCCCCGGAGGGCGGTTAGATTTATCTAACTATCAATACTATAGCGTATCTCTCCCCTGCTGTCAACCTCGATTTTGAAAAAAAGCACCCCCGGCGATGCCGGAGGTGTCGCATGACCCGTGTCTATTTTACCAGCTCATCCGCCAGTGCTTCGATCTGCGCGCGGCTCTCATCGGAAAGCCCGCCCTTGATCGTAACGGTCGTCTCGGTGAAGCAGATGTCCTTGAGCCCTTCGAGCTTCGCCTTCATGACCTTGGCCGCGGTCGGCGCCCAGGAGCCGTTCTCGATCAGGCCGATCGTGCGCTTCTGATAGCCGCGCTCGACGAGATCCTCGATGAAATTGCGCATGAACGGGAAGATGTCGGCGTTGTACGTCGTCGTCGCCAGCACCAGCCGGTCATAGCGGAACGCGTCCTCGACGCACTCCGGCACGTCGTCTCTGGCCAGATCGGCGTAGGAGACGTGCTCGCAGCCCTTCTCCTCGAGCTTCTGCGCGAGGAGCTCCACCGCTTCCTTCGTGTGTCCGTAGACGGAGGTATACGCGATGAACACGCCCTTGTTCTCCGGCTCATAGGCGGACCAGGTGTTGTAGGTGTTGATATAGTAGCCGATGTCCTCGCTCAGGACCGGCCCGTGGAGCGAGCAGATGATTTGGATGTCCAGATTGGCGGCCTTCTTGAGCACCGCCTGTACCTGCTTGCCGTATTTGCCGACGATCCCGAAGTAGTAGCGCCTTGCCTCGCAGGCCCAGCCTTCCGGGTCCTCCACGTCGTTAGCGCCGAACTTGCCGAAGCCGTCCGCCGAGAACAGGACCTTGTCCTTCGCGTCGTAGGTCATGATGACTTCCGGCCAGTGCACCATCGGTGCCGCGATGAAGCTGAGGACGTGCGCGCCGAGCGCCAGCGTGCTCCCTTCTTTGACCTCGACTCTGCGGTCCGGGTAGTCCGTGCCGAAGAACTGCATCAGCATCGCGAGCGCCTTCTTGCTCGTCACCAGCTGCGCGTTCGGAAATTCCGCCATGAACTTCGCGATGCTCCCGGAGTGATCCGGCTCCATGTGCTGCACGACCAGATAGTCCGGCTCGCGCCCGCCGGTCGCCTCGCGGATATTGCCGAACCATTCATCGGCGAAGTCCTTCTCCACCGAATCCATGATGGCGATCTTCTCATCGATGATCGCATAGGAATTGTATGCCATTCCAAGCGGCACTTCGTACTGACCCTCGAACAGATCGATCTCGTGATCGTTCACACCTACATATTTGATGTCGTCTGTGATTCTCATGTTAACTCCTTATACGCTTTTGTTTGATTCCCTGACTGTATATTTTATCAGCAAAAGCGCGGGTTGGCAATGGGATTCTCTGTATAATCGACCGCGAAATAACGGTAGCGCCCCGCATGCGGATACGATATAATATAGAGAATCCGACACTGCATGAACAGGAGGACCGAAATGGCCGGAAAATACAATGTCTGCCTGGACGTCGGCGGGACCAAGATCCTGGGCGTCATTTTCGATGAAAACAAGGAGATCGTCGCCCGCATCAAGAAGCGGACCAAAGAAGACTTCGACGACCTTTCGAGCGCGGAGAAGGTGCTCAGAATCGTCGTCAAGGAGATGATGGATGACGCGGGCATCTCAAAAAAGGACCTCAACGCGATCAGCGCCGGGTTCCCGAGCGTCATCGATGCCGAGAACGGGATCATCCTGAGCACCGCGAACATCCCGTGGAACAACGTTCCGATCAAGGCGCAGATGGAAAAGGCGTTCGGCGTGCCGTTCTACGCCGGCAACGACGTCAACCTGGGCGTGCTCGGCGAGCACCGCTACGGCGCGGCGCGGGGCTACGATCACGTCGTCGGGCTGTTCATCGGCACCGGGATCGGCGGCGGCCTGATCCTGAACGGCGCGCTCTACACGGGGTACCTGTCCAAAGGCGCGGAGCTCGGCCACATCGTCCTCGACACGGAAGGGCCTCTGTGCCCGTGCGGGCAGCGGGGCTGCCTGGAGGCGTTCTCCAGCAAGAAGGGCATCGCGTCCTACATCCGCGAACAGGCCGCGCGCGGCCGGGAGTCCATGATGACCCCGTACGTGCAGACCGGCGTCTTCAAGAGCAAATACCTCAAGAAGGCGCTCAAGAAAAACGACCCTCTGACGGTGGAAGCCATCGACCGCGCCTGCTACTACCTGGCGGCCGGCACCGGCACGCTGATCAACTCCTTCAGCCCGCAGGTCGTCGTCTACGGCGGC
>CAYLSR010000013.1:0-15845 GCA_964385855.1 uncultured Mogibacterium sp. | reverse complement strand
TGACAAAAGAACCGTCCCAATGTCACCTTCGCCGTCACCATCTCGCCGTCCCTGTCACCTTCCCGTCATCATCAGCCGACAAAATCCAGGATCTGGGCGTCGGTTTCCAGCTGATAGATCTGTTTCACCACTTTGTTTGTCATATAGGCCGTGCCGCCGAGCACGATGCCGTTCCGGATCTCGTGATCCCCGGCATAGGTGATCGCGGCACTCGCTTCTCCGCTCTTGGTCAGGAGCATCGGACAGCCGATCTCCGCCGCGAGCGGCCCCCCGCAGAGGCCGTCCGGATACAACCAGGCGTATGCGATCGCCGCCTGTCCGGGATCCTTAAAGAACTCTTCCGCGATCGCCACAGAGGTGTCGTAGCGGGTCGCGCCGGACAGCCGCTCGAAGTCTCTGCCGCAGCCCGTGATGACGGCCTCGACGTCCGCACCGACCGCCTTCTCGCCGCCGAGGATATAGACTTTGTTCTGATTGAACCGCTCATCGGTGAAGAACTCCTCCTGCTCCGGCGTCATCGAACTGCCGACCAGCAGGATCGGCCGCTTGACGGCGGATGCGGACAGGCTGTCCGCGAAGCCCGCGCCGGAGGCGATCAGGAAGTCTTCATCCGTGATCCCGGCTTCCTCAAGGATCGCGAGATTGGTGGCATAGCGGTCCGCGCCCTGCAGCCGCTGCACTTCGAAATCCTCTGACAGTTCGCTGACCATATCGTCTCCGATCGCAGCCGTACCGCCTAGGACGTAGACGGTCCCGCCGCTCTCGAGGTTGTCCTCGATGTACCGGTTGACTGATTCATACGCTTTGCCCTTTCGGGAGGTGATCAGGATCGGCGCCTGCCGCTTGTATGCCAGATAGCTCCCGCAGAGCGCGTCCGGGAAGTTGTCGCCGGACGCCAGGATCACCGTGCTGAACTTCTCCACGCCCATCTCCTTGCGGAGCGCGTCCGCCGTCCTGAAAGCCGTCTGGTACCGGTCGCTGCCGGCAACTCGGGTGACCCAGCCGCCCTCTTTGGACAGGATCGTGATCTCGACACTTGACGCGCAGCCTGCGCAGTAGATCCACTGAGTGTTGCTCCCGAAGTCCCAGTGCTCTTCGTACTGCCCGTAATAGTCATCGTAGAAGACCGGATACGGGACCGCAGAACCGGTCTTGCTGTAAAAACCGCCCCGCTCGCTGCTGTATGTGTAGGTGATCTTGCCCCGGACCGGATCTTCGAACTTCAGGGCCACCTTGTCCCCGTCTATGAAGAAGTCCGGTGCCCGGTTCGTGTAGACATCGTAGAACGTGAACTGCCCCTCGTCCGACTCAATCGTCTGCGCGACGTCCTCCGCAAAGAACGTGGCCCGCCCGCCGAGGGTGAATTCGATGTACTGGACCGGATTCTTTTGGACCGTGACCGGGATCGTCGTCGTGGCGCCCATGAAGTCGAGCGTGATCCGGTGACTGCCGGTGCCCCACTTAGTCCCTGTGCGCTGGTCGCTCATCACGTTCCACTTGGAATAATGGACGGTCTCCCCCGTCGCTTCGTTCACGAAGTACGGCAGTCCGTCTTCGTCGATCTCCGCGACGTAGACTTCCGTCCGGTCCGCAAACGTAGCCGTCACGCGGTCGCCGGGCTGGATCGCTTCTTCTTCGTTGTAGAACGGGCCGCTTCCGTCCTCCTCGTAATACTGATCGATGCCCTCGTAGTAGACCTTGGCGCTCACCGGCGCATAGCTGATGGCGGACGGGACCTCCTCCCCCTCCGCAAACACCGCCGTCGGTGCCGGCAGCCCGCACATCGCGATGACCAGGACCACCATGAGCGCTTCTCTGAATCTTTTCATCGTCTGTTCTGCCCGCATGCGCAGCGCGTTGCGGGCTCCTTTCGTATGATCGGCCATCATTCCCTGAACCGCCAGGTGCCGATGGCCCCCTCTATTTTACATGACGCGTTCGGGAAAATAAAGGGCGGCGGGCCGGTTTCCCGCTGAAATGAGGCAAAAAGCAGGGACCCGGTCGCCCGAGTCCCTGCCCTTATTACAATAATTCTCTGCTGATCCGGCAGAAGCCGCATCAGTTGCCGAAGATCACGACCTGAGCGTCATTGGCCAGGTCGTAGATCTTCTTCACGACTTCGTTGGTCATCCACGCCGCACCGCCGAAGGTGATGCCCTTCTTGATGCCTTTCTCGCGGAAGTACTCCACGGCCGCCGCGTTTGCCGCGGTCTCGTTGCCCTTCTGGTTCGTCAGGATCAGCGGGCAGTTCATCGCCGCCGCGAGCGGTCCGCCGCAAAGCCCGTCCGGATACAGCCACGCGTATGCGATGGTCGCGGTGGTCGCGTTCGGGAAGAATTCCTTCGCGATCTTGATGGAGGTCTCGTAACGTGTAGCACCGGCAAGACGCTTCGGATCCGTTCCCGTCACGCCCTTGACGAAATTCTCAATCGCATCACCGACAGCGCCTTTGCCGCCGAGGATATAGACCTTATTGCTGCCGTGCTCCTCGAGATACTGCTTCTGATCATCCGTCAGCGACCCGCCGACCAGCAGGATCGGCCGCTTGACCGCGGAAGCCGACAGGCTGTCCGCGAAGCCCACACCGGATGAGATCAGGATCTCTTCATCCGATACTCCGGCTTCCTCCAGGATCGCCAGGTTGGTCTCATAACGGTCCGCGCCCGCGAGACGCTTAAGCCTTTTGCCTTCTACATATCCTGCAGCCTCAAGGGTCGCGATCATATTCTTCTTGATCGCCACTGTCCCGCCAAGAACATAGACTTTTCCGTCACTCTTCAGGTTCGCGATGATATATTCATTCACTCTCTGATAGTTGCTGGCGTTCGTGATGAGGATCGGCGCCTTGACCTTGTACGCCAGATAGCTGCCGCTCAGCGCGTCCGGGAAGTTGTCGCCGGAGGCAAGGACGACCGCGTCAAACTTGTCGACACCCAGCTCTTCCTTCAACGCGTCCGCTGTTCTCATCGAGGTCATATAGCGATCATCGCCGGAGACTCTGAGGACAGAACCTTCGTTGTAAGGTGCCACCTCATCGTACGCTTTCGTCTGCTTATCCGTATAGGTCGTCTTATTGCCCTCTTCGTCCAGGCCTTCGACCGTCGCGGTGAACTCGATCTCATTCAGCTTATTCTTCTTCTCGATCTTCGCGTCCTTCGTCAGCTTCTCATGAGTCGGATCTGCCTGGCAGGTCCAGGTCGCTGTCGCGGTGCTGTAATCGTCAGCCCAGCTCCACTCCGGCTCGCCTCTGTAGTCGTGACCGAGCGCAGCGATCTCTTTCACCTTCTCGTCCGTGTAAGTCTCGCCGTCCGGACCCTTCACCGTCGCCTTATAAGTCTCGCTGCCCGCTTCCTCGCAGGTCGCCGGGGTCTCAGCGATCTTCGTTATAGGATTCTCCTCATCCTCTGCAGTCGTTTCTACTGAGACAACATGCTTCGGATCATTCTTGCAGGTGAACGTTGCCGTCGCCTTGCTGAAGTCATCCTCCCAGGTCCAGACCGGATCGCCGTAATCGTGACCGAGCTTGTCGACTTCTTCCTCTGCCGTAGCGGTGAGCTTGCTGCCGTCCGGACCGGTCACGGTCGCGGTATAAGTCTTGATGCCTGTATCATCACAGGTCGGCTGCCTGGTGATCTCATTGGTGATCGTCGCCTCCGCTGTGAACTTCTCATGCGACGCGTCTCTCTGGCAGGTCCAGGACGCCGTCGCGGTGCTGTAGTCATCCGCCCAGGTCCACTCCGGCTCGCCGGTGTAGTCGTGACCGAGCGCGTCAGAAGTGATGGTCTTCGTCGCTTCGCGTTCCGATCCGTCCGGATCGGTCACGGATGCCTTGTATATCACTTTGCCCGCTGTGTCGCAGGTCGCCGCTGTTTCGGAGACAACCTCTACCTCGGCATCGACCAGCTTCGTGTGCGAAGCGTCTCTTGTGCAGGTGTACAGCGCTTTCGCGGTCTTGCCGTCATCCGCCCACTGCCAGTCAGTGAACTGATAGTCGTGAGCATTCTGGTCGACCGGAAGGACCGCGTCCTGTGAATCCGTGTAGATCTGACCATCCGGTCCGGTCGCTGTCGCTGTCGCGGTCGCGTGTCCGGCCGTGGTGCAGTTCGGCTCCTGATCTGTGAGCAGCACTACGGAACCCGGGACCTGTACGACATGCTTGCTGTCATTCTTGCAGGTGAATACTGCCGTTGCTGTGCTGAAGTCTTCCGACCAGTTCCAGACCGGTTCGCCGTAATCGTGACCGAGCTTGTCGACCGGTTCTGTTCTGGTATCGGTAACTGCGCTTCCGTCCGGACCGGTCACGGTCGCGGTATAAGTTCTGACGCCTTTGGCTTCACAGGTCGGCTGGGTCGTGATCTCATTGGTGATCACTGCCTCCGCGGTGAATTTCTCATGCGAAGCGTCTCTCTGGCAGGTCCATTCCGCTGTCGCGGCGCTGAAGTCCTCTTCCCATGTCCATACCGGATCACCGGTGTAGTCATGTCCGAGCGCGTCTGTCGTCGTGGGCTGCGTATCCTGATAGGTATGCATATCCGGGCCGATCGCTATCGCCGTGTAAGTAACCGTTCCCGGCTCGGTGCAGGTCGCGGTCCCTTCCGTAATCGACACGTTCGCGTCGACTTCCAGCACGTGTTCGGCGTCTCTGGTGCAGGTGAATACCGCGGTCGCAGTCTTGTAATCCTCTGCCCAGTTCCATGTTGTGAACACATAGTCGTGACCAAGTGCCTCGATCTCGACTTCTCTGGTCTGCGTGCTGAACAGGTCGTTCGTGAATGTCGCCGTATAGACGCCGGTCCCGGCCTCTTCGCAGGTCGGTTCCGCGGCCACTTCGTAGCTCACGGTGGCTTCTTCCGTGACGGTCTGTGAATCATCTCCGATGTACTCGCAGGTACCGGTCACTTCATAGCCGTCCTCCGTCTCCGTCCACTCGTAGGTCGGCTCCGCATAGCCGCCGGATCCGTCATAGATCGTGACGTAGACCGCAGCATCATGGCCCGCGCAGCGGATCATCTGTACGTTTTGTCCGATAGACCAGTGTTCTTCAAACTGGCCGTTGTCCGGGCAGTAGACCTCAAACGGGATCTTCTCGCCGGATTCGTCGAAGAAATCGTCTTCTTCTTCATCATACCGGTAGGAGATCACCCCTCTCCCGTCATTGTAGTACACGATGGCCTGATCGCCCTCCGCGAAGAATCCATGCGGACCGCGTGCACCTTCACTGTAAATATCGTAGTAGGTCCATCCATCCATCTCCTCGGCGACTTCATCCGCCGCGAACCGGGCCGGCAAATCGATCTCAAACGCGAAATCCTCGACCGGGTTCGGCAGGACTTCCACGTTCAGCGTGCAGGTCTTGCCCCGGAACAGGAATGTTGCGGTATGAGAGCCGACCTCCCAGTTGCCTTCATTCTGATCGCTGGTAACGGCAAATCCATCGTCCGGCGCGCCCGTGGCTCTGTTGATGAGTGTCACGCCCCCATCACCGTTGACTACATCGAAGATCTCCGTGTGACCGTCCGGGAAGATGGCAGTGACCACATCGCCTTCCTGCATGATGTCGTACTCGCTGAACCACCAGCCTTCCTCTTCGTCATAACGCTCGTCATCGATCCCGAAATAGAACTTCTTCGGCTCGGCCTGCTGATACGTTACCGTCATATCTCCTTCGAAGTGATAGACCGTGACTTTGTCAGACACGTATCCGCCGACGGTGGCAATGAAATATCCCGGGATCCCTTCCTCCCAGTGTTCATACCCCTGCTCGTCATAAGTATCGACCGCGATCAGCTGTCCATCTTCCGTAGTCCATTCGTACTTGTTCCGCTTCGCGTTGTAGCTGCAGGTCAGGTACGTGGTCCCGCCTTCCAGGTCCGTCAGTTTGATCTCATCGCCTTCCTGCGGGCACTGATAATAGTAATGGAAGTACTCTTCTTCATCCTGATCATACGACTGCTTGCCGGTACCCGAATAGTAGAAGTACATGTTCGCCGGGTTGTACTCCATCTCCGCAAACCCCGGCTTTACCGTCAGCGGGACCTCGCAGGTCCTGCCGGCAAACGTCACTATAAGTGCAGCATCAACCTCATCCCCCGAATGATCGAAATGATAAGCCCAATGGATCTGCTGGCGAGGGATCATGTCGCTCGGATCTTCGGTGTTGATGTATGCATCTGTAAGATTATCGAAGATGTATGTTTGGGTCTCCCCATCCGTGAAGTTGATCGTCAGTCTGTGTCCGTCCTCCATGTAGAGCGACCGGTCAGCCTGCATCGTATCATAATTGTCCTGGGAGTATTCATAGACGATCAGCTCTCTCGCAGGCTCGAACGCGATCGACGCCACCGGATTCTCGATGATCGTCACATCGACATAGCCGGTACGCCCTCTGTAGAACAGGCCGACGCGATTACCCTCGCTTCCGACCGTCCAAGGGCCCTCCGCGAAGAGCGCGGACTCATCCACATAGAGGAAGTTCGTCCCGTCGTCATCATTGACGAACTCCTCCGGACTGTCGTTATAGGTGTAATGCGCGGTGGTGCCGTCGCTGTACTCGAGATAGATCCGGTCCCCGTCGTGGAAGCGGACGTTCTTATCTCCTTCCATGTACTCCGTGACGACCGGCGAATAGCTGAGATCCGAAACGGTCGGTTCATCGTTTGTGATCACGAACGGGATCTCAAAGTCATGGACGAGTTCGTGCTGATCCAGTTCAGCGTTATAGGCTGCATAACCGGCGGAGAAGTGATGCTCTCCCGGTTGTCCCGGATCTGCGCTGGCGTACAGCTCGATATAGTCTTCCGTATCCGGCGAAGAGAAACTTCCGTTGCCATCCCAGCTGAAGACCCTCTCGGTCCCGTCTGCATACGTCACAGTGACCGTATCTCCATAGTCGAAGATGCTGTATTTGTCATAGAACCAGGCCTGCTCATCCTCATCATAAAAGCCGCAGGAATACTGCTCGACCTCATGCGGCACTCCGGTATAGACCGCGCTTTCCACGACAGAGGTCTCACCGCCGCCTTCGCCAGGGCCGCCGTAGAGGACCGGGACTTCAAACGCCAGCTCATCATAAAAAGCGCTTACAACGAGTTTGCACGTCTGGTCAACTCCGGAGGTCCAGTGGATTTCCCTCTGGTCATCCGTGATAAAGACGCTCTGATTCGTCAGGATGGCCCCATCCGGTGCGATCCAGCAGTCGCCAAAGTTGTCATCACAGCTGTAGGTATAGACGGTCTCATTACCGTCAAAGTCCAGAAGAGTGAGCTTGTCTCCTTCCAGCGGAGCATCATACCAGTACCTGGTGTACTCTTCTCCATCTTCCGTTTCTTCAGTATACGAATCGGAATCGTAATACTTATACGCTTCCGCAGGCTCAAAGTCGACGATTTCTTCGAAGCCCGCCCGGACCTCGAGCGGAACGTTGCAGCTGGCACCGGCATAGGTGACGATCAGTTGCCCTTCCCCTTCTTCATTCCAGAGATCATAGTCCAGATCGCAGGAGACCTCGTCAGCCTCGAACCAGTCTTCGGAATCCGCCTGATTAAAATAGACATACCAGTCCCCGGCATCGCCGATGTTCTGCAATTCGTAGATAGCCGAAGTGTCGTTCTTGTAGTGAACCGTCAGCTCGTTGCCCGGATCATACAGGACGGCGAGTCTGGCTTCGGAGTAATCCGCATTCTCGTAATACTCATAGGCGACCAGCTTGTCTCTCGCAGGGGAAAGCTCGATCGAAGCCACGTTGTTTTCAATGATCGTGACCGGCACGGAGCTGACCTTACCCTTGTAGAACAGGTTGATCTTCGCGTCCGTGGATCCTGCAGTCGACCAGTCCCCGGTGGTGTAGAGCCAGTCCCATGGAACCTCAACCGTCTCGCCGTCATCATCATAGAATTCATACCCGTCATATGTATAGGTCCCCGATGTGCCGTTCGCGTACCTGACCGTCAACTGATCCCCGGAGTGAAGATACAGGTTCATATCACCTGCCTTGTAAGTCGTGACTTCCGGCTCGTACTCGATGCCCGTGACGCGCGGCTCGCTCGGGAGAATGGTGACCTCGACCTCCTGCTCAACGGACATCTCTTCTTCCGGTCCGGCAAAATAGACCGTATACGTCGTATTCCAAGTTCCCGGCGCGCCCGGATCCTCGAATCCATCGACATCGATGGAGGTCTCACTGTCTTCCTCTACCGGAAGGAACTCGCCGTCATCCCATTCCACCACTTCGGTCACGCCGTCCGTGAACGTGACCCGCGCGGTCGTCCCCTCCGGGATGAACTCATCTGCATGATACCACCAGACGTGACTGTCCGTATCGAAGCCTCCTACAGAATACTCTTCGATCTCAAAGTCCGTGCTGAATACGACATTTCTCACCGCCGTATGCGTGCCGGCTTTCGCCTCCGGCTGAACGTCCTCCGCGACTTCATCCGGCAACTCCGCATCCTCCTGCGGCGCTTCTTCTCCGGCAACTTCTTCCGGCTCGCCGGCCGTCGTCTCCGGCGCTATTTCCTCTTCTTCTGTCTGCGGCTCTTCGACGGTCGCCTCCGGCTCCGCCTGCGTCTCCACGGCAGGTGGTTCCGTAGTGTCCGGCTCCCCTTCCGCCGCGGCAAACGCCATCGTCGGCATGAAGGTCAGCACCATCGAAAGTGTCAGCAGTGCAGCAAGCACTCGTTTGTGAACTTTCATCTTGTTGTCCTTTCGTCAATAGAATCGTTTCGTCGCATTAATGGGTAATTTAATTATATCAGACTAATTCTACAGGGTTCAACCGGCGGGAGGTCAATATATGGTGTTCTCCTGCAAAAAACAAGCAAAAAACCACAATTTCTTGTGGTCCTTTGCTTCATAATCTTTTATCTGTTTACTCTGTGTCGGAGTCGCTTGCTCCCAAAACTTCCGGCTACTTTCGCCGGACGAAGATCTGGTTCTCGCTGATCAGATGGTAGAT
The DNA here is from genome assembly GCA_964385855.1 of uncultured Mogibacterium sp. Lineage (GTDB taxonomy): Bacteria > Bacillota > Clostridia > Peptostreptococcales > Anaerovoracaceae > CAYLSR01. The sequence continues at coordinate 6,892 of CAYLSR010000013.1, read as the reverse complement.
CGTCTTGACGATACTGTTCGTCATCCAGGCAGCCCCGCCGAACGTGATACCGCTCTTGATCCCCGTCTCGCTGAAGTACTCCGTCGCTGCGGCATTGGCCACGCGCTCTTCTTTGCCCTTTTCGTTCGTCAGGATCAGCGGGCAGTTCATCGCCGCTGCGAGCGGTCCGCCGCAGAGCCCGTCCGGATACAGCCAGGCGTAAGCGATGGTCGCCTGCTCCGGATTCGTAAAGAAGTGCTCCGCAATCGCGATGGAGGTCTCGTATCTCGTCGGGCCGGCCAGCCTCAGCGACTCTTGACCGGTCACCTCCGTGACGAAATCCGTGATCGCGCTGCCGACCGCACCCGTACCGCCGAGGATGATCACCTCGTTGTCACTGTGCTCCTCGAGGTAGGTCTTCTGATCCGCCGTCAGGGTCTTGCCGACCAGCAGGATCGGCCGCTTGACCGCGGAAGCCGACAGGCTGTCCGCGAAGCCCGCGCCGGAAGCGATCAGGATCTCTTCATTCGTGACTCCGGCTGCATCCAGGATTTTCAGGTTGGTCTCATAGCGGTCCTGCCCGGAAAGCCGGATCGGATCATAACCGGCTGCCGTCAGATCACGGATCATCGCCTCGGTGATCGCCGCCGGCCCGCCGAGGACGTAGATTTCCCCGTCCTCCTTCAGATTGTTCAGGACATAGCGGTTGACCCCGCGGTACGCGTTACCCTTCGCCGACGTGATCAGGATCGGCGCGTTTTTCTTGTACGCCAGATAGCTGCCGCACAGCGCGTCCGGGAAGTTGTCGCCGGAGGCGAGGATCACGGCATCGAACTTGTCCACGCCCATCTCCAGCTTGAGCCTGTCCGCGATCGCCTGAGACGTCGCGTAGCGGTCCGCGCCCGCGACCCGCTCGACCAGCCCGTCGCCCCGGTTCAGGATCGTGATCGGAACCTCGTCCTCGTATCCCGCGCATTCAAACCATACGTAATTGACGCCGATGTCCCAGTGATCCAGATACTGCTCCCAGGCATCATCATTGTAGAGATAGAACGGGAGCGCTTCTCCGTCCTCGCTGTAGAACCCGTCCCGTTCACTGTCGTACAGGTACTCCACAGAACCTCTGGCGGCGTCCTTGTACGTCAGCGTGACCTTGTCTCCGTCGACGAAGAACTGATCTTCTCCGCCCCGCTCATAGACATTGTAAAAGGTGAATTCAAGGTCGCTGCCGTCCGTCAGGACCTCCGTTTCGATCTCATCCGTGTAGAAGAAATCCAGCCCGTTGAAGTCGAACCGGAACGCCCTGACCGGATTCTCCCGAACCGCGACATTCAGTTTGACCGTCGAGCCCCTGAACCAGAGCGTGACCTGATGGTCCCCGGAACCCCAGTAATGGCCGGCTCTCTGGTCGCTTTCCGTATACCAGTAGTCATCGTTCAGGATCTCACCCGTCTCGAGACTTTCGAAATACGGATAGAAGTCCTCATCGATCCCGACGCGGTACTGCTCGCTCCTGTCCGAGAGGGTGACCGTCAGGATATCTCCCTCCTGCAGCGCCTCGTCTTCGTCGTAAAACGGACCCCGATCTTCATCGTACCAGTCATCGACGCCCTGATAGTAGACCTTGGTGCCGACCTGCTGGTAAGACAAGGTCATCGTGCCTTCCCCGTAGGTGATCGGGATGTCCTCTGTGAGGATCTCGTCGTTCGGCTGCGCATAAACCGTGAACACATACGTTCCGCCCGGGCCCCAGTGCACATCGTACTGATCGTCGTCATACCAGACCATATAATCCGACAGGACCGTCCCGTCCTCCGCGCGCCAGATATGCGCCTGCGCGGAAGCGTCAAAAGCGCATGTAAACGTCACATCCGCCCCGTCAAAATCCCGGAGCACGAGCTGATCCCCGATCTGCGGCGCGTCGTACTCGTAATAGAAGAATTCTTCGCCATCGTCATCGTAGTCCGAGAAACCGACTTCATCGTAGTATTGATACGGACGGACCGGCGTGTAGCGGACGATCTCTTCGAATCCCACCCGGGCATCCGCTTCGATCACGCACTGTTGCCCGCCGTAGGTGACGATAAACTGCGCTTTGTGCTCGTCGTACCAGGTATCCCGATCGAACTCGAAGTTGATCTTGTAATTATAGAACTGATCGTGCCGATCCGCCTGATTCACATAGATGAACTGTCCGTCCTCGTCCAGCTCAGAGACGTAGGACGCCTCCGTTCCGTCCGTGCTATGGACCGTGAGCCGGTTCCCGGCACTGTATTGGAGCAGATTTTCCGCGTTCAAATAATATACCGCATCCGCCTGATTAAAGACTCTCGGCTTTGCGGCCGGCTCAAACTCGATGCTCCCGATCTCGTTCTCGATGATCTCGATCGGTTTGGAAGAAATCGCCCCGTTGTAGAACAGATTGATCCGGGCATCCTCGGAGCCCGCCGCCCAGCAGCCGGTCCTGAAGAGCTGCCCCCTTGAGATCGGCACCTCGACCGTCGAGTCCTCTGACCGGAAGAGGTCCCATGTCGGATCATACAGGAGCGACTCGGTCGAGTGGTCCGAAAACGTGACGGTCAGCAGGTCCCCTTCGTTGAATCCGAAATTCGTGTCGCCTTCCTGATAGGTCGTGACCGCCGGTATGTAATCGATCGCCGTGACCCTCGGGCCATCGGACGTGAGCTTGAACGGGATCTCAAAGGAATACCGGCTTTCTCCGTTATTGTAATAAAGCTCAGCCTCAAAAGCGTATTCTCCCGGTGCGCGCGGATCTTCCAGGCCCTCCAGTACGATATAGGTGTCGCTGCCCGAGTCCGGGCTGAAGCTGCCTCTGCCTTCATCCCAGGAAAGCGTCTCCTCCTGGCCGTCGGTATACCGGACGGTCACCGTGTCTCCGTCGCTGAACATGTCATACTCGGAGTAATACCAGCTCCGCTCCTCCTGGATAAAACCTCCGAAGGAATACTCCTCCATCACATAATAGAAGTCCGGCTCCGCATACTCGACGCCCGGGTGCGTCCCGGCCTTTGCTTCCGGCTGAGTATCTTTCGCGGCTTCCTCTTTGGCTTCCTCCGCGGCCCCTGCCGCGGCTTCCGGTATCAGCGGCATCTCTACAACAGGTTCCTCCCGGGCCTCTTCCGGCTGCGGTTCTTCTGCAATAGCAGGCACTTCCTGCTCCTGCTGGACCTGCTCCGCCTCCACTTCGGCCGCCGGTGTCGGCTCAGGCGTTCCTTCCGCTTCGGCAAACACCATGGAAGGCATGAACGTCAGGACCATCGAAAGTGCCAGCAGTGCGGCAAGCACTCGTTTGTGAACTCTCATCTGTGTCGGTATCCTTTCGTGAATAATGATCGTTTCGTCGTATCGACCGGTATCTGAATTATACCATGAAATCGGCCGCTTGTAAGCCGTTGACCCGCCGGCCCCTTACTCCCAGGTCCGGCACAGGATGAGACGGTCGCTCAGCGGATGCTGCGGCTGGAAGAGGAACTTCAGGATGTTGTCCGGCATCGAAGCCGGTCCGCCGAAGGCGATGCCCCGGTAGATATCGTTCCCGACGGTATCGAAATTATAGATGTAATCCGCGGCATCCTGAACGTTCGGCCCGTTGTCTGCGACGCCGGTCTTGTAGGTCAGGATCAGCGGACAGTTCATCGTGGCCGCAAGCGGGCCGCCGCACAGGCCGTCCGGATACAGCCAGGCATATGCGAGCGCTGCGCATTCCGGCTGATCGAAGAACCGGCGGGCGATCTTGATCGACGTCTCATACCGCGTTTCGCCCGCGATGCGCTCCGGGTTTCTCCCGCTCAGGTCCCGCACGAACCGCTCGATGTTGCTGCCGACTGCTATTTTGCCGCCGAGGATGAACACGGTGTTGCCGGCATGCTCCTGCAGAAACGCCTTCTGGCCTTCCGTCAGCGACGGACCGACCAGCAGGATCGGCCTCCTGACGGCGGACGCGGACAGGCTGTCCGCGAACCCGGCACCGGAGGAGATGAGGATGTCTTCATTCGTGACACCGGCTTCTTTCAGGATCCTGAGGTTGGTCTCGTAGCGGTCCCTGCCGTCGAGACACTCGATGCGGAAACCGGTCGCTTCGAGGTCGCTGACCAGCATGTCCGGCATCGCTGCTTTGCCGCCGAGGACGTAAACGGTCCCGCCTTCGCGGAGGTTGTTTTTGATATACCGGTTGACACCGAGGTAGGCGTTCCCGTTTCTTGAAGTGATCAGGATCGGTGCGCTTTTCTTGTACGCCAGATAGCTGCCGCACAGCGCGTCCGGGAAGTTGTCGCCGGAGGCAAGGATCACGGTATCGAATTTGTCGACGCCCATCTCCTCCCTGAGCCTGCTTGCGATCGCCCGGGAAGTCGCATAGCGGTCATTGCCCGCGACTCTCTCGACCATCGAATCGCGAGGATTCTCCCTCCGAAGGATCGCCACCGGGACTCTGAGCTCGTACCCGGCACAGCGGAACCACTCATAATTGACGCCCGTGCCCCACGGCTCTTCGTGCTGTTTCAGGAATTCCCCGTACCGGAGCGGGAACGGGAGTTCCTCACCGCTTTCGTTGAAAAAACCGTTCCGGCTGCTGTCATAGAGATATACGTCGTCCTTCTCCGGATCATCGTACCAGACCAGGGTCACCCGGTCCCCGTCAACGTAGAAGCTGCCGTCTCCGCTCCGGTCATAATAGTTGTAAAAGTAAAAGGTCGACCCCTGATCATCGTAAGGTTCGACCGGGACTTCGTCCACGTAGAACCTGTCGTGTCCGTTGAAAGCAAACAGGAACGTTTTCACGGGGTTCTGCCGGACCTCGACCTTCAGCTGCGCGGTGCTTCCCAGAAACACGAGCGAGACCTGATGGCTCCCGATGCCCCAGTAATTCCCGGGACCCTGGTCGCTCTCCGTGTGCCAGCAGTCCTTTGACGCGGCCTGCCCCGTCGCGGTATTCTCAAAGAACGGATCGCCGTTTTCATCGTATCTTACGACGTACTGCTCCGTCCTGTCCGGATAGGTGACGGTCAGCGTGTCTCCTTCCCGAAGCGCCTTTTCATCGTCGAAATACGGTTCTCCGGTGCTCTCATTCCAGTCGATACCCTGATAATACACCTTCTGCTCGGCCTGCTCGTACGCCAGCGTCACCACGCCCGCGCCGTACAGCACCGGGACCGTCTGCTCCAGCGACGCTCCGTCCAGTTCCACGTGAACGGTAAAGCCATAGTCTTCACCGGCTTCCCAGTGATGCTGCGCCTGATCGTCCGTGATCCTCACGGCTCCATCCGGCAGGACCGACCCGTCCTCTGCGGTCCACCGGGATCCGCCCGCGGCATCGTCCGAGCTGCAGACATATGTGGTTTCTGTGCCTTCCGGGTCCCGGATCACCAGCTGATCGCCGGCCTGCGGGGCAGCGTAGGTGTACCGGAGATAAGATCCCCCCGCATCATCCGTCTCGACCGTCCCGATGCCATCATAGTAATAGTAAGTGCGCGCCGGCAGGTAGCGTACGAGTTCCATCTGCCCGGCTCCGGCATCCGGAACGGTTTCCGCCTCTGCTGCTGCCTCGTCCTGCTGCTCCATCGCACTCTCAGCCGGGGCCAAGGCTTCCTCTTCTTCAGCAAAAACCATACCCGGCATGAAAGCCGTCATCATCAATAAAATCAACGCGATCACCACGGATCGTCTGCATCGTTTCATGCTGTTTACCCTTCTCATCTGCATTATCAATCATAAAATTATATCAAAAAAAACGTGCCGGCAACAGGTTTTTCCTTCCACAACCATCAAAACCGTATGGAGACCCATGCCTCAGGCATACTGCATACGGATTATTTCGCTCTGCGGCATTTCTGTGCACCTTTTCCTGTTTTTCTGCATCCGAAAAGCGTATTGGTTTCCGCTCACAGGCGAAAACCAATACGCTTCACTCCTTTGATTCCGGTCTGTCCGGTCCAAATCCCGTATACCGGCCGGTGTTTCCGGCCAATCCAATACGGTTTTGTTGGTTTTGATTTTCGGTTCTTTTGTCAGCTTTTTGCCCTCCTCATCCGAACCAAAAGCCACACACTCCCGAGCATCATGGCCAGCCAGCCGATCAGCCCCTCTGCCGCTCTGTCGCCGGTCTCCGGGCTCACGAAGCGCTCCTGCGCCTCCGGCAGGCCCGTCTGATCGTTCAGGGCTACAGAGCCTTCGCGTGCGATCTCATCCTGATTGCCCGCGGACGGACCGGTACTGTCGCCCGGCTCCTGCGGCTCATCGGATCCGGTCAGGGTCGCGTAGACCTTAAGGAGCGGGCTGCCGACCGTCCGGGTGGTCGACGGGGTGACCCGGACGTGGGCATTTCCGCCCCCGGTGCCAGTGCCTGCCGAAGCCTCGAGACGCTGCCAGCCGTCTTCGGTGATGTAGAAGAGGAGATCACCGGCCAGATCGACCCAGCCGTCAGACGTGAGGAGATAACTTGCGCCGGCAGGGTTCTCCGCGACGCGGTACTCCTTGCGGCGGGTGGTCTCGCCGTCCTGGTTGATGTAACGGACATTGTAGCCGAGTTCGATCGGCGTATAACCTTCGCCTTCCGCGCTCGTAATGTGCGCCACGACGGAGAACACCGTCCCCGCCGTCATGCTGACCGGCGTTTCGAGCTTGACGGTGTGGTAGCCGGACCAGCGGATGACTTCCGAGGCGGTCGCGAGGAGCGTCCCGTCGGTCGGATTTGAAACGCCTTCGCGGAGTTCGTAGAGCGAGAGTTCCACCGTGCTGCCCGGCTCGGCGGTGTAGGTGGAGACCGCTTTGACGAGCTGATCGGAGACCGCGGTGAAGACATTTGCGATCGTCCCGCACGGGTCCGACTGCGCCGGCTCGGCTCTTTGAGTATTGCCTCCTGATGTCCCTGTTCGGTCGCCACCTGCCGGGGACC
>CAYLSR010000012.1:0-16212 GCA_964385855.1 uncultured Mogibacterium sp. | reverse complement strand
ATTCGCTGTTCGCGATCGCGGAAGCTTATCTGGATTTGAAGGCCAACGCCAACTTCCAGGAGCTGATGGGCCAGCTGGAGAGAGTCGAGCTCGACATCGCGAACGCGAGGAAGTACTACAATGCCTGCGTCAAGAACTTCAACATCAAGCTGCAGGCGTTCCCGTCCAGCATCATCGGATCGCTCTTCCACTATGAGAAGAAGGCGATGTTCGAGGTTGCGGACGCTGCGGAGAGAGAGAACGTCAAGGTCAGCTTCACGGAGTAGTGCGAAAGGACAAACGAAAAAACAGACTGCCGGCGGGCGGTCTGTTTTTGCGTGAGCATTCAAAACTGCGTGGGATCATTCCACCTCATTGACCTCTTCCGGCACCTCCGGTTCCGGCGTGTTCTCGAACGTGTCGAACCGGACGGTCGCGTAGTCGCGCTTCCGGACGTCCGCACGCTCGATCAGGATCTGGTTGACCGCATTGAAGATCGCCGAGAGGACCAGCGTGGCGCCGATGAAGCGCATGAAGAAGATCTGCGTCGAGAAGCTGTGCGCGATCGTAAAGTAGCCGAGACCGATGCACAGGATCCCGAGGATGTAGGAGGAAAGACCTTTCTTCGGGAGGTAGCGGTTATACCCGATCCCGGTGAAGATCAGGGCGGCGCCGTCGATGATGACGAGGACGCCGAGGATCGTCGGCAGAATGCCGGCGACGGTCTCCCATTTGACGAGCACGTAGAGCGCGACCGCGAAGAGGAAGATCGCCAGGACGGCGTTGAGCAGCGCCTGTCCGCTGTTTTCTTTCTTGAGCCGAATATAGGCGATGAGCCGGGTCACCGCGAGGAGGGCAAACGCGATCGCGACCGCGTAGCAGAGGATCTGCAGCGACAGCTTCGGTTTGCACAGAAGCAGGATCCCCGCGGCGAGCATCAGGACAAAGCTGCCGATGGCGGACAGCCTGATTTCTTTGATCATAGGTAGACCCCTTTCTCAGAATCTGATAAAATAAATCAGTTACATTGTATCACAGCGGGGGTCCAAATGGAACATCTCTACGAAGAAGGGTATACGCAGGACCGGGAGCTTTCCTGGCTGAAGTTTAACGCGCGGGTGCTCGAAGAGGCCGCGGACAGGACCGTGCCGGCGCTCGAGCGGCTGAAGTTCATCGGGATCTTTCAGAGCAATCTGGATGAGTTCTTTATGGTGCGCGACGGCAGCCTGATCGATCAGAGGGAGGCGGATGATGCCGTACGGGATGTCCGCACGGGCCGGACTCCGTCGGAATCCCTGGAAGCGGTTCTCACCGCGGTCCCGCAGCTGCTCCGAAGAAGAGATGAGCTCTATCGGCAGGTCCTCGGGGACCTCGCGGCGGCGGGCGTCCGACACCTCAGGCCGGAAGATCTGACCGCGGCGGAATGGTCCTACCTACGCGCGTCTGTGATCCCGGACCTTCTTCAGGCGATCGGGCCGGTGATCGTTCCGGCCGGTCAGGCGCTGCCGGAACTCCGGTCGGGGCAATCCGTGATGGTCTGCCGCATGCCGGCGGATGCCGGGATGTACTATGGGCTGATCCCGGTGCCGGAAACATTGCCGGCGTATTATGTGCTGCGGTCAGACGAAGAGGGGGTCCGGATCCTCAAGGCGGAGACCCTGCTCCGGATGATCGCCGCAGAGGTGTTCGCGCCGTTTGACGTGCGCGAGACCGTCCTCCTTCGGATCGAGCGGAACGCGCAGCTCCGGGAAGAGGAGGAAGAGGCGGACCTGCCGGAGGATTTCCGGCTGCGGATGAAGGCGCTCCTTCGGAAGCGGGCCGGGCACCGGGCTGTCCGGCTGGAGGCGGACCGCCCGCTCAGCCGGAAGCTGTCGGAAAAGCTCACCGGAGATCTCGGCATCCGGGCAGATCAGATCATCCTTTCCCCGATCCCGGGCGGTACCGGTTATGTCTATGATTTGGAGCGGGAACTGCCGGAGCGCATACGAAAGAGGGTCTGCTACCGTCCGTTCACACCGAGAGACCGGTATCCGGCGCAGGACGGGCGCATCCTCGACCGCGTTCGCGCGCAGGACCTTCTGCTTTCCATGCCGTATGACTCGATCGATCCGCTCGTGCGGATGCTCGAGGAGGCTTCTTCGGATCCGCAGGTCCGGGAGATCCGCATGACGGTCTACCGGCTGGCCTCCCGGTCCCGGATCGTCGACGCGCTGTGCCGGGCCGCGGAGCAGGGCATCAAGGTCCGCGTCGTCATCGAACTGCGCGCCCGCTTCGACGAGCAGAACAATATCGACTGGTCCGAAAAGCTGATCCGGGCCGGCTGTAAGGTGACCTACGGCAGCGACTGCCTCTCCGGCTATAAAGTGCACTGCAAGCTGTGTCAGGTCCGCCTCAGCGTGATGGGGGAGAAGCGGTGGATCACCTACATCGGGACCGGGAACTTCAACGAAAAGACTGCCTGCCTGTACACCGATCTCGGGCTGCTGACGTACGATCAGGAGATTGGCCGGGAAGCCGCGCGCTATTTTCGGGATCTCCTGCGCAGGGACTGGGACGGACACTATGAACATCTTCTCGCGGCTCCGTCCGAGTTCAGAACGCGCTTTCTGGAGCTGATCGACCGTGAAACGGCCAAGGGGGCAAAAGGACGGATCTTCCTCAAGGTCAACTCCGTCACGGACCCTGTGATCATCGACCGGCTGGCGCAGGCTTCCGAAGCCGGCGTCCGGATCCGCATGATCGTCCGAGGCATCTGCTGCCTGCTGCCGGGCGTCCCGATGTGCACGGAAAACATCGAGATCGTGAACGTGGTCGGCCGTTTCCTGGAGCACTCCAGGGTCTATGTCTTCGGCAGCGGCAAAGACGAGGTCCTGTACATCTCCTCTGCGGATCTCATGACCCGCAACACTGCGCGGCGGGCCGAGCTGGCCTGCCCGGTGTATGACGCTGCGCTGCGGCAGGAGATCCGGCACATCCTCCTGCTGAATTTCTACGACAACGTCAAGGGGAGGCGGCTGAATGCTTCCGGAGCGTACGAGGTCAAAAAACAGGATCCATCAAAAGAGGCTGTCCGTCTGGACAGCCAGCTGGCACTCCTGCAGTACCTGTAGATCGCGTCCGCCCATATGGGGCGGACGTTTTCAGATGTTTCGTTTGCGTTTTTCCACCTCGACGTTGTCGGTCGGGAAGTAGAGGACCTTCTGCTCCGGCTGCTCCGGATCCTCCTGCTGCCGGGCCGCCTGCTCGCGCTTTTTACGGGCATCCGAAACCATCGAATCGTCCGGTCCGCGGCGATAGGTGTAGATGGCGTAGATGAGGATCCCGAACAGCAGGATCAGCCCCAAAAGCATCAGTGGCATGGTAGTCCTCCAGTTTTCCTTTCACTGATATTGTAATCTCAGGAAAGCGATTCGTCAAGTATCAGTCTGCTTCCAGCCGGCCGTCATTGTAGTGCTTGCGGCAGAGGGAGACGTACAGTTCGTTCCCGCCGATGCGGATCTGATCTCCCTGTTTGATGATCTTTCCGTCTTCGATCCGCGCGACCATGGTGGCCTTGCGGCCGCACCAGCAGATGGTCTTGATCTCCTCGATCTTATCCGCATAGACGAGGAAGTGGTAGGAGCCCTCGAAGAGCTCGTTTCGGAAGTCGTTTTTGAGCCCGTAGGCCAGGACCGGGATGTCAAAGGTGTCGACGATTTCCGCCAGCTCCTGGACGTGGTGCTTCCGGAGGAACTGACATTCATCCACCAGCACGCAGTCGATGTGGTCGATGTAGTTGAGCTCGATGAAGAGCTCGATGATGTTCGTCTCGTCGTAGACGGGGACGGCGTCCCGCGAGAGCCCGATCCTGGAGCGGATGACGCCGACGCCGCTCCGGTCATCGATCGCCGGGATCAGGCACAGTACGCGCTTGCCGCGCTCCTCGTAGTTGTTTGCGACTTTGATGACCTCGAGGGACTTTCCGGCGTTCATCGTGCTGTAACGGTAGTATAGCTGAGCCATAAATCTGATTTCCTTCCTGAAAGGACCGGCAGACGCCGGCCTGTTTATTCTGAGTTCCCGGGGCAGAGGAGGTCGCCCTGGCGGATGTCCCGTTCCCGGAGCTTCCGGTTGATCTCGTTGAGGATCGTGCGTTTTTTGTAGCTCCAGGCCGGCGCGACCAGCTGGGAGCGCTCCGCGTCCGCGGTGAGCCGGTGGATGGTGATGTCCGGCGGGATGATCCGGAGGAGATCGCAGACGAGATCGGTGTACTGATCGATGCTCTCAAACGGGCAGTAGTCCGGCATCCTCTCATAGAGCCGGGAGGACCGGATGACGTTGAGCATGTGGAGCTTGATGCCGAAGACGTGCTGCGACGCGACGTGCCGGACCGTTTCGGCCATCATCTCCCGCGTCTCCCCGGGGAGCCCCAGGATGACGTGGACGACTACTCGGATGCCGCGTTCCTGCAGGCTTCGGACGGCCCGGTCGTAAACGCCGACGCTGTAGCCGATCCCCATCGCCTCGGAGGTGCGGGCGTGGATCGTCTGCAGCCCGAGTTCGACCCACAGGAAGGTCCGGCGGTTCATCTCCTCCAGCAGGTCGAGGACCTCCGGCTCCAGGCAGTCCGGGCGCGTGGCGATCGCAAGCCCGGAGATGCGCGCGTCCGAAAGCGCTTCTTCGTAAAGCGCGCGGAGCCTCGGCACCGGCGCATAGGTGTTCGTGTGGTTCTGAAAGTACGCCAGATAGCAGGCGTCGGGCCACTTGCGGCTGAGGAGGGCGATCTGGTCGCCGATCGTCGAGGAGAATTCTCCGGAGCCGGTCGAAGAGCAGAACGCGCAGCCGCCGGTCCCGAGCGTACCGTCCCGGTTCGGGCAGGTCATGCCGGCGTCCAGCGACAGCTTCACGGTCTTCCGGCCGAAGATCTCCTTGAGATACGAGCTGATTGAGTTGTATCTTTCTCCATTTTGCATGTTGGACCCACAGTTAAACTGTGATATAATATATCGGTTAAAGCGACTTGATCTGAGGTGTGTGATGAAGGAAAAGTGCCGGCCGGCTCTCTATACGAATACCGGATTTTCTGGGATGCAGGAACCGGAAGGGGTGTTCCGGACCCTCGGGCTTGAGGAACACAAGCCCCGGGTGCTGCTGCATGCCTGCTGCGGCCCCTGCGCGACCTCGTGCATCGAGCGGCTCGTCAGCGACTATTCCGTCACCGTGTTCTATTATAATCCAAACATCATGGATTCGGAAGAGTATTTTCTGCGGCGGGACAATCTGGTGCGGTTCATCAACGCCTTTAACGAAGACCGCGGCACGAACGTCGCGTATCTGGAGGGCCGGTACGAACCGGAGGTCTTCATCCGCCGCGCGGAAGCGCTCCGGGATGAGCCGGAAGGCGGCAGGCGGTGCAGTGTGTGCTTTGAACTGCGGCTTTCGGAGACCGCCAGGATGGCGCAGAAGCTCGAAACCGACTATTTTACCACGACCATGACGGTCAGTCCGCACAAGAACTACGCCGCGATCACCGCCTGCGGGCAGGCGCTCGCGGAAGGCATCCGCCCGGAGTATCTGGCGATCGATTTCAAGAAGAAGAACGGATTTGCCAGGAGCGTCGAGCTGTCGAAGCAGTACGGTCTGTACCGGCAGCGGTTCTGTGGATGCGAATACTCACGCTATTAAACAAGAACTATACAGGAGGAAAACTACTGCCATGAGTCAACTGATCATTCCGGAAGGATACCGTCCGATCCTCGACCAGCGCGAGACGCAGAGGGCGATCAAACAGATCAAGGATTATTTCCAGCAGGAACTCGCATACGGCCTGCAGCTCCGCAGGGTGAGCGCGCCGCTCTTCGTCTTCCCGGAGACCGGTCTCAACGACACCCTGAACGGCTATGAGCGCAGGGTCGAATTCACGATCAAAGATCTCGGGGAACGCAAGGTCGAAGTCGTCCAGTCGCTCGCCAAGTGGAAGCGCATGGCGCTCGGCCGCTACGGTGTGGAGCCGGGGCACGGGATCTACACCGACATGAACGCGATCCGGCGGGACGAGGAGCTCGACAACCTGCATTCCATCTACGTGGATCAGTGGGACTGGGAGAAGGTCATCACCGCGGACCAGCGCACGGACGCGTATCTGGAGGAGACCGTTACGATCATCTACAACGCGATCAAGAACCTCGGCGACTACGTAAACCGCCTGTACCGCGACATCCAGACGGAGATCCCGAACGAGATCACCTTCATCACGTCGCAGGAGCTCGAAGACCGCTACCCGGACAAGACGCCGAAGGAGCGGGAAGACCTCGCGGCGAAGGAATACGGCGCGATCTTCATCAAGAAGATCGGCGGGGCGCTGGCCTCGGGCGAGCGGCACGACGGCAGAGCGCCGGATTACGATGACTGGGAGCTGAACGGCGATATCATCCTGTGGGACGAGATCCTCGAACGCGCTTTTGAGCTATCGTCCATGGGCATCCGCGTCGACGCGGAGTCGATGCGCCGCCAGCTGGAGATCGACGGCAAGCTGGACCGCCTGGAGCAGCCGTTCCACAAAGGCGTCGTCGAGGGGACCCTGCCGCTGACCATCGGCGGAGGCATCGGGCAGAGCCGGCTCTGCATGTTCTTCCTCCGCAAAGCGCATATCGGTGAAGTTCAGGTCTCCGTCTGGCCGGAAGATATGATGGAAACCTGCTCAGAGCACGGTATTTTCCTGCTGTAGGAGTCAAAATGCAGTACGTCGAGGTTGTCATCGATAACAAAAGTGAATACACCGACAACCTGTACACCTATAAGGCGGAGGATGATCTTGCGGTCGGTGCGAAGGTGACCGTCCCGTTCGGGACGAGGCATAAGCCGGTCGACGGGTACGTTTTTCGCACCGGCTGCACCACGGAACTGGCAGATCACAGGATCCGCAAGGTCCTGGAGACGGACCCCAGGCGGTCCCTCACGGCCGAGATGATCGAGACCGCCTGCTGGATGCGCAGGCGGTACGGCGTCAAATACATCGACGCGATCAAACTGTTCACGGTCGGCGGCAAGCGTGAATCCGGGCGGGAAGTCCGGCCGCAGGAAGAGCTCGAACAGGCCTTCGAACTGACCGAAGAACAGCGTGCGGCAGCGCAGCGGATCAACGGGGCGCTGGAGGCAAAAGAACATAAGGCGTTTCTGCTCAAAGGCGTCACCAACAGCGGCAAGACCGAAGTCTTCATGAACGCTGTCTCAAAGTCGCTCGCGCTCGGCCGGACGGCGATCGTGCTGGTCCCGGAGATCGCGCTGGCGTCGCAGATGGTGCAGCGATTCCGGAAGCGCTACGGCGAAGAGCAGGTCGCCGTCCTGCACAGCAAGCTGACGACCTCCAAGCGGCTGGAGGAGTGGCTCCGCATCCGGAGCGGCGAGGCCAGGATCGTGATCGGCGCCCGGACGGCGGTATTCGCGCCGGTGGAGGACCTCGGGCTCATCGTGATCGACGAGGAGCACGAATCGACTTACAAATCCGACCACAATCCTAAATACGAGACGGTCGATGTCGCGTACCGGCGAACCCAGCAGTCCGGTGGGGTCCTGTTGCTGGCGAGTGCGACGCCGAGCGTCGTCTCCTATTACCGCGCGAAGACCGGACTCTATGAACTCATCGAGATGAAGCACCGCGTCGGCATCAGCAGGATGCCGCGGGTCGAGATCGTCGATATGAGAGAGCCGGAGCGGCGCGGACACACCGGGATCCTGAGCGAGCGGCTGCTGGAAGAACTCCGGCTGACGCTGGACCGCGGGGAACAGGCGATCCTCTTCCTGAACCGCCGGGGGTTCTCCACGCAGATCCTGTGCCCGGACTGCGGGTTCCGGTACACCTGCGAGGAGTGCGGTATCACGCTGACCTACCACAAAAGAGAGCGGGCGGCGGTCTGCCATTACTGCGGCCGGAAGTATCCGCTCCTGACGCTGTGTCCGTCCTGCGGGAGCAAGTACATCAAGTACATGGGCTCCGGCACGGAAAAGGTGGAGGAGACGATCCGGCAGTTTTTTCCTGACCGCACGGTCGAACGGTTTGATCTCGACACGGCAGGTTCCCAGCGTGAGATCGACCGGATGATCAAGGCTTTTCAGCAGCATCGCACGGACATCCTCGTCGGGACGCAGATCCTCGCGAAAGGGCTGGATTTCCGGAACGTCGGGCTGGTCGGGATCGTCCTGGCGGACGTGACCCTCAACATCCCGGATTATCGCTCCACGGAGCGGACCTTCCAGCTGATCACGCAGGTGGCGGGGCGCGCCGGCAGGAACGCCTCGGAGAGCCGGGTCATCATCCAGACCTATTCGCCGGCAGATGAATCGATCCTGTCCGCGGCGACTCATGATTACGAACGGTTTTTCGAAACCGAGCTGTTACACCGAAACATCATGAATTATCCACCGTTTTCCGATATTATTGCGGTATCCTGTACGGAGAAAGCCGGGCACAAGCCGGAAGACCGGAGCACGATGGAAATCGCTTCGGAGTTCCGAACAAAGCTGCTGCATCTGAAAGACGCACCGGCGGACGCGGTGCTCTATCCGCCGAGAGAAGAGACCCGGCTGGCCGGACAGGCCGAAAAAAACCGCGTGACGTTTCTCATCAAGGCGCCGAAGGGGACGCGCAGCGGCTATATCCAGGCGTATATGGAGTACCGGGATCAGCTGATCCGCACTCGCGAAGCCTGTCACATAGAAATCGACGTCAATCCCTATGGGATTGTCTAGAGATACAGAGGAGGAAAAAATGGCAATCAGACAGATAACGATCGACGGAGATGAGATCCTCCGCAAACACTGCAAACCGGTCAGGATCATCAGCGATCGGATCCGGACGCTCTGCCAGGATATGATCGACACGATGATCAGCGCGGACGGCGTCGGACTGGCGGCGCCGCAGGTCGGCGTGATGAAGCGGATCTTCGTCTGCCGGCCGGATCTGGAAAATATGGAAAACTACTATATCATGATCAACCCGGAAATCACCTATACGGAGGGCTCGCAGCCGTCCACGGAGGGATGCCTGAGCGTTCCGGGGTATGTGGGGACCGTGGAGCGGCCGGAGCTCGTCCGGCTCCACGCGCAGAACCTCGACGGCGAAGACGTTGAATACGAATTCAGCGGGTTTGGCGCGACGGTCATCTGCCACGAATACGATCATCTCGACGGGACGCTCTATACCGACAAGGCGCATGATATCATGACTTCGGAGGAGTACGACCGCATGCTCCAGGAGACCCGGGAGCAGGAAGAAGCTGCGGAGGAAGCATAGGATGAGAGTCATCTTCATGGGGACGCCGGAGATCGCCGTGCCGTCCCTTCAGGCGCTGATCGACGCGGGGTATGAGATCCCGCTCGTCGTCACACAGCCGGACCGCAAGGGCAACCGCGGCAAGGTCGAGTATTCCCCGGTCAAAAAACTGGCCATGGCGCATCACATCGATGTCATCCAGCCGGTTTCGATCCGCAGGGAGCCGGAGCAGATGCAGCTGCTGGAATCGCTGGCGCCGGACCTCATCGTCGTCGCCGCGTTCGGGCAGATCCTGCCGCAGAGGGTGCTCGACATTCCGGCGTACGGCTGCATCAACGTGCACGGTTCGCTGCTGCCGGCGCTTCGGGGCGCCGCGCCGATCCAGTACGCGATTTTGCAGGGGCTGGAGGAGACCGGCGTCACGATCATGCGCATGGAGCAGGGGCTCGATACCGGAGATATGATCGCCAAGGCGTCTCTGCCGGCTGCGGGACTGACCACCGAAGAACTGTCCGGCAGGATGGCGGACCTCGGCGCTTCGCTGCTGATCCGCACGATCCCGGCCATCGTCGACGGGACGGCGGTCTACGAGAAGCAGGAGGATGCTCAGTCGAGCTATGCGCCGGTCATCCGCAAAACGGACGGGCTGACCGATCTGCATGAACCGGCGGAGATCCTGAAGCGCAAGTGCCTCGCGTTTGATCCGTGGCCGTCCCTGTACAGCTATCTGGACGGGAAACAGTTCAAATTCTACGGTGTCCGCGTGACAGGCGCGAAGCCGGACGGTCCGGCGGGGACCGTTTCGTCGGTCGGAAAGAACAGCTTTACGGTGAACTGTTCGGACGGGCAGCTCGAAGTTCTCGAACTTCAGGTTCAGGGAAAGAAGCGGATGCGGGCCGGCGATTTCCTGCGCGGGAGCCGCATGGAACCCGGTGCCCGGTTCACCGCAGAACAGTAACAAACACATTCACAGAGAATCAACAGAGGAGGGATCTACAATGTATGGATATTACGGCTCCATGATCGTGCTGATCCCGGCGATGATCTTCACGATGATCGTCCAGGCAAGGATCAACAGCGCGTATTCGACGTATTCCCGCGTCGAGAACAGCCATCACATCAGCGGGGCGCAGGCGGCCCGCATGGTGCTGGACGCGAACGGCTTGTCCCACGTGCCGATCAACATCCTGAACGGCAGTTCGCTCAACAACTATTTTGATCCGAAAAACAATACCGTCAATCTTTCGCAGGAAGTCTACCGCTCGGATACGATCGCGTCCATCTGCATCGCCTGCCACGAAGTCGGGCACGCGATCCAGTACGACACCGGGTACGCGCCGATCCGGTTCCGGAATTCGATCGTACCGGTCGTCAACCTGACCTCCAATCTGGCATGGCCGCTGATCATCATCGGTCTCTGCCTGTCCGCGGGCAGCAGTTACGGGTCGCTGCTCTTCGATATCGGGACCATCTGCTTCCTGTTCGTCATCGTCTTTCATCTGGTGACGCTGCCGGTGGAGTTCAACGCCAGCAACCGGGCGCTGCAGCAGATGCAGGCGGCCGGCATCGTCGATGACGTGGATCTGGCCGGAAGCCGCAAAGTCCTCCGCGCCGCGGGCATGACCTACGTCGCGGCGCTGGCAACGGCGGTCGCTTCGCTGCTCCGGATCCTGATCCTGAGAGGCAGCCGCAGATAATGAATCACGATTTATCCGCCTCCTACGAGGCGTTACGGCAGATCTATTCAGATCAGGCCTATTCCAATCTGGCTGTCGGAAAGGCGCTCGAGCGGTTCCCGGACTGTTCGGGCGGCTTTGTGCGGGCTGCGGTCAAGGGAACGCTGCGGGAGACCTTCCGGCTGGACCACTGCATCGCCGCGCTCAGCCGGAACGGGCTGAAAGGCATGAAGAGCAAGACGCGCGTCCTGCTCCGCCTGGGGATCTATCTGCTCGATCATGAGGAGAGCATGCCGCAGGCGGTCTGCATCCATGAGACCGTGGAGCTGGCCCGGCGCACCGCGAAGGGCAGCCACGGCTTCGTCAACGCGATCCTGCGGGCTTATCTCCGCGAAAAGGATTACATCGCGTTTCCGGATCCGGAGTCGGAAGAAGGCCTCTCCGTCCGGTATTCCATCAATCCCGCATTGCTCCGGCTGATCCTCGATCAGTACGGCAACGAAGAGGGGCTCCGGCTGATCCGGGCGCTCAACGAGCCCTGTGAGACCGGCCTTCGGGTCAATCTCCTGCGGGCGGACCGGCAGGAGGTCCTGCAGGAGCTGCTCCACGCGGGGGCGGAGGTTCGGGTCGCGCCGGACTGCGAGACCGGGCTGATCCTGACCGCAGGGAATGTCCTGACCGGTGAGGGATTCCGGCAGGGGCGCTTTTCGGTCCAGGGCATCGCGTCTCAGCAGGCTATCGCGGCACTGGACCCTCAGCCGGGAAGCAGAGTGCTGGATCTGTGCGCGGCGCCGGGCGGGAAGACCGCGGCGGCAGCCGAACGGATGCAGGATACGGGCGAACTCATCGCGTGTGATCTCCATCCGCACCGCACGGAACTGATCGAGCGGAACGCGGAGCGGCTCGGGCTGCGATCCGTCCGTACTCTGTGCCGGGACGCGCTTTTGGACGTGCCGGAATGGGCGGGGCAGTTCGATTCGGTGCTTGCGGACGTGCCGTGCACCGGCTTCGGGACGATTCCGGCGAAGCCGGAGATCAAGCTCCGGTTCGATCCGGACCGGATCCGGACGCTCACGGCTGTCCAGAAACAGATCCTGGAGCAGGCCTGGCGGTATGTCCGGCCGGGCGGCAGGCTGCTCTACGCGACCTGCACGTTCAACCGGGAAGAGAATGAAGGCATCACCGCACCGTTCCTTTCGGCGCACCCGGAAGCCGAAACGGTTGAAATGAAACTGGTTTTACCTTATAATAAGACAGGTTTGTATTATCATATTATCCGTAAAGTTGATGAGGAATTATGAAGATAGGATTCTGTACAGATAAAGGCCGGAAGCGGCCGATCAACGAGGATGCCGTCAAGGTCCTGCCGGAGCATCGGTTCTTCATGCTCGCGGATGGCGTCGGCGGCAACCGCGCGGGAGAAGTCGCCAGCCACGAGGCTTTAAACGCGCTGGAAGATTACGTGATCCACAATCCGCTCATCCTGTACGAGAGCTCCGAGGAGATCTTCCGGTACTTCGAGAACGCGGTCAATTACGTAAACGAAGTGATCATCCAGCTGTCCAGGACGGCGGCGGCCTATGCCGGCATGGCGACGACGCTGGTCTTCGCCTATGTCACGGACAAGATCCTGTACGTCGGGAACGTCGGCGACAGCCGTGTCTATCTGATCCACGGCAACGACATGCACCAGCTCACGATCGATCACACCTACGTGAACGACCTCGTCATGATGGGCGCGATCTCCCGCGGGGAAGCGGAGCATCACAGCAAAAAGAACGTGATCACGCGGGCAATCGGGGCGAATGCCTACAACAGCCCGGATTGTTTCAATATCTACATCGAGCCGGAGGATCGGATCCTGCTGTGCAGCGACGGACTGTACGATGAGCTGGCGGAGGATGAGATCCGGAACCGGATCCGGCGTGCCGGCAACATGCAAAGTTGCGCGGAGAAGCTGGTCCGGTTGGCAAATGAGAACGGCGGTGCGGACAACATCTCGGTGATCTGCATCGATCTGATGGAGGACTGATATGGGCAGTAGATTATTAGCAGGGCGCTATGAGCTGCTGGAAAAGATCGGCGACGGCGGGATGGCGGTCGTCTATAAAGCGAAGGACAAGCTCCTGAACCGGTATATCGCGATCAAGATCCTGCGGCCGGAATTCACCAAGGACGCTTCTTTCGTCGAAAACTTCAAGCGCGAATCACAGGCAGCCGCAGGACTGACCCATCAGAACATCGTCGGGGTCTATGATGTCGGCAGGGAAGGCAACATCAACTATATCGTCATGGAGCTGATCGACGGCCGGACGCTCAACGAGATCATCGCGGAGCGCGCGCCGATGGATTACCGGGAGGTGATCGACATCTCCCGGCAGGTCGCGTCCGCGCTGAAGGTCGCGCACAAGAACAAGATCATCCACCGCGACATCAAGCCGCACAACATCATGGTGACCTCGGACGGAGTCGTCAAGCTGGCAGATTTCGGGATCGCGAAAGCGGTCAATGACGCGACGCTGTCCACCGGCAGCAAGATCATCGGATCGGTCCACTACTTCTCGCCGGAACAGGCGAGGGGCAACTACGTCGACGAGCGCTCCGATATCTATTCCCTCGGGATCGTCATGTACGAGATGCTGACCGGCAAGGTGCCTTTTGACGGGGACAATCCGGTCACGGTTGCGCTGAAGCACATCAACGAGGAGATCACCCCGCCGAGCAAGCTTGTGGACGGCATCCCGCCGGCGCTCGAGCAGGCGGTGCTCAAGGCGACCAATAAATTCCAGACGAACCGGTTCAACAGCGCGGAAGAGCTAATCGAGGAACTGGACAACATCGAATTCGTGACCAAGATGGTCGGCAATTCGATCTTCATCAATGCTTCCGAGACCGTAGAGCAGCAGAAAAAACAGGAAAACAGGGACGCGGAAGAGGACGAGGACGGACGCCGCAAGAAGAAAAAGAAAAAATCAAAGGACGACCCGGATACCGATCGGGACGGGAAGATCATCCCGATCGTCATCGCGTGATCGTTCTGCTGGCGCTCGGCGGATTCGGCCTGTACCGGTCCGGCCTCTTCTCCAGCATGAAGAGCGTGCCTGAACTGACGAACATGTCCTACGAAAAAGCGGAGCAGGTTGCGAAGGAGAACGGCTTCGAGATCAAGCAGGGCAAAGAGGTCTACTCCAAGACCATCGCGGAAGGCATCGTCGCGGAGCAGAGTCCGGAGGCCGGCAGCAAGGCGAAGAAGGGTTCTACGATCACGGTCAATCTCAGCAAGGGGTCCAAGGAAGGCACGGTCCCGAACCTCGTCGGATACAACTACGAGGAGATCGAGGGGCTGCTCGGGGACGACTATACGCTGGGCGCGATCAAGAAGAAGACCTCCACCGAGGCGGAAGGCACGATCCTCGAGCAGGATCCTGTCGGCGGCTCGACGGCGGACAAGGGCACACAGATCAACATCGTGGTCAGTGACGGCCGCGGCGTCGAGAAGGGGATCGTTCCGTCCGTGACGGGCAAGACGCTGGATGACGCGAAGGCCGAGATCCGGAATGCCGGTTTTGAGGTCGGCAACATCTCGTACGACGAGAGCAATGCCTACGGCAGCGGATACGTCATGTGGCAGCAGTACGCGGCCAACACGCAGCTGGACAAGGGAACCCGGATCGATATCGAGGTGAGCAAAGGCGCGCCGAAGGTCGTGCCGGATGAACCGCCGGAAGACAGCGGCGGTGACGATAACAGCGGCAGCGGCGGAAACAGCAGCGGAGAAGGGTCATCGGGCGGCACCACCGGCGGAGATGGCAGTGAGCCTGTCGAAGGAGGGCAGTAGTTCGCATGATCGGTCGGATAGTCAAAGGGGTCGGCGGGTTTTACTATGTGTATGACGATGGTCAGACATACATGGGAAACGCCCGGGGGATCCTCAAGCGCCATAAAGACATGCTGTACGTCGGTGACGTCGTCTCCTATGAGATCCGCGAAGATGGTGATTGCATCATCACGGGCATCCTCAAAAGAGAGCATACACTGAACCGGCCGCCGGTCTCCAACCTGGATCTGCTGGTGATCGTATTCGCTGCAGCCTCCCCGGCGGTCAATCATCTCGCGGTGGACAAGATGACCGTGATCTGTGAGCAGATGGGACTCGACGCAGCGATCTGCATCACTAAAAGCGATCTGGTCACCGCGGAGGAACTGGATCAGTTGGCGGGGATCTACCGCGGAACGTATCCGGTTCTCGTCGTCAACAACCTTACAGGTGAAGGGCTCGAAGACCTGCGCGAACTCATCAGAGGCCGCAGTGCGGCGCTTGCAGGGGCGTCCGGGGTCGGCAAATCGAGCATCATCAACGGACTCCTCGGGGCCGATCATCTGGAAACCGGTTCGGTCAGCGACAAGACCCGGCGGGGCCGTCACACGACCCGGCATGTGGAGATCTTTCCGCTGGAGTCGGACACCTGGCTGTACGACACGCCCGGATTCACGTCGCTGGATCTTCCTCAGATGGAGCGGACCGAAGTCCGGCAGTTCATCCGGGAATTCCGGGAGTATCAGGGCAGCTGCTACTATTCGGACTGCCTGCACCTTCGCGAACCGGGCTGCGCCGTCAAGGAAGCGCTCGCGGAGGGCCGGATCCATCCGATCCGCTATCAGTCTTATCAGAATATGATCGAAGAGGTATCACAATGGCACAAATAGCACCATCCATCCTGTCATCTGATTTTTCAAAACTGGGCGAAGAAGTCCTCGACATCACCGCAAAGGGGGCGGATCTGGTCCATGTCGATGTCATGGACGGGATGTTCGTTCCGAACATCTCATACGGCGCGCCGGTCATGAAGAGCCTGAATCGGCTGGAAACCGCACCGTACGATGTACATCTCATGGTCGATCGGCCGGAGCGGTACGTAGCGGATTTCATGACGGACAAAACCGCGTATATCACCGTCCATCAGGAGGCCTGCATCCATCTGGACCGGACGATCCACCAGATCAAAGAACTCGGCGCCAAAGCCGGCGTCGCGCTCAATCCGGGGACCCCGGTCGTCATGCTGGAGGATGTTCTTGAAATCGTCGATCTGATCCTCATCATGTCGGTCAATCCGGGATTCGGCGGGCAGAAGTTCATCCCGAGGGCGCTGGATAAAATCCGCAGGCTGGATCAGATGAGACGGGAAAACGGCTTTCACTATCTGATCGAAGTCGACGGCGGTGTGAACGCGCAGAATGCCGCCGCACTCCGGGAGGCCGGCACCGATATCCTGGTTGCAGGCTCTGCCGTTTTCAAGGCGGAGGACC
>CAYLSR010000011.1:0-16380 GCA_964385855.1 uncultured Mogibacterium sp. | reverse complement strand
GCGTCAAGGTCATCTCGACGCGGACGATCGGCTACGATCACGTCGACGTGAAGCACGCGCAGGCGGTCGGGATGGGCGTGACCAACGTCACGTACGATCCGGCGTCGGTCGCGGACTATACCATCATGCTGATGCTGATCGCGTGCCGCAAGATGAAGTTCATCATGCAGAAGGCGTCGATCCAGGACTTCACGCTCAAGGGCAAGATCGGCAAGGAGATCAGCAAGAGCACCGTGGGCGTGATCGGCACCGGACGGATCGGCCGGACGGTCGTCGAACACCTGTCGGGCTTCGGCTGCCGGATCCTCGCGTACGACATCTGTCCGAGCGACAGCGTGCGGCAGTACGCAGAGTACGTCGACCTCGACACGCTGTACCGGGAGAGCGACATCGTGACGCTGCACGCGCCGGCGTTTGATTCCACGTACCACATGATCGACGAGGACGCTTTCTCGAAGATGAAGGACGGCGTCATCCTGATCAACTGCGCCCGCGGCCAGCTGGTCGATACGGAGGCGCTGATCCGGAACCTGGTGAACGGCAAGATCGGGTTCGCCGCGCTGGACGTCATCGAAAACGAGCTGGAGATCTACTACAAGGATCTGTCCGGCACGATCATCGACATCCCGGAGATGGCGGTGCTCAAGAGCTTCTACAACGTGTTTTTCTCGCCGCACACGGCGTTCTACACGGAGGAGGCGGTCGCCAACATGGTCGAGAACTCGATCCTCGGCATCAAGGCCTACCTGGAAGGCGAAGAGCATCCGTTCATCGTGACGAAGAGATAGGGGGAGGACTGCATGCTGCACTATCTGGCAGGACCGCTGATCGGCATGATCATCGGCTACTGCACCAATTATCTGGCGGTCAAGATGCTCTTCCGGCCGAGGACGGAAAAGTACCTGTTCGGCCGGCGGCTGCCGATGACCCCGGGCGCGATCCCGCGGGGCAAGACGCGGCTGGCGAAGGCCGCGGGCGAGGTCGTCGCGACCTATCTGGTGACGGAAGAGGAGATCGGAGAGCGGCTCCTCGCGGAGGAGACCGAGACGGCCGTGGTCGGCAAGGTGATGAAGACGCTCCGGCTCGACATCGGAGACGATCTTCTGCGCGTGGCCGGCTCGGAAGAGGAAGCGGATCATATCGTTCAGAAGCTCAACGACCTCCTCACGAGCCGGATCGTCGAGGCGCTTCAGCGGATGGACCTCGAAAGTAAGATCCGGACGGAAGGAAAGCAGATCGTCACCGCGCGCCTGGCCGGCTCGATGATCGGGCTGCTCCTGAACGAGCGGGCGATCGATTCCCTGCTGGAATCGGTCGGCAAGGAGGTCACGCAGCTGATCGACACCCGGGGCGAGGAGCTCCTGAGGCCGCACATCGAGCGCAAGGTGGCGGAGGTCCGGACGTACACCGCGATCGAGCTCCTGCAGAAGGCCGACCTTTCGGAAGAGCGGATCCGGCTCGTCGTGACCGCGGCGTACCGCGAGGCGGTGCAGGCCGGCGTGACGAAGATGCTCCGCAAGATCGACATCGCGGGCATCATCGAGGCGAAGATCAACGCGTTGAGCCCGGAGGAGCTCGAACGGCTGGTCCTCTCCGTGATGAAAAAAGAGCTGGATGTGATCGTCAACCTGGGCGCGCTGATCGGGCTGATCCTGGGTTCTCTGAACATCTTTCTGCAATGACCGAAGAATCGGCGCCCGGGACCTGCAACGGCCCGGGCGCTTTTGATGCCGCAAACAAAAAAGCCCGGGGCCGCGGCGATGTATCATGGGGGTAATGCAGCTTCGCGGTACGGACTTATTTGATAATGGAGGATCCTCTCCGAATCCTCCTTCAAGATATCAGCTGAAACTTAATGCAACCTTAATTTCCGGACTTGATTTCCGAATCGATCTCCTCTTTGTGGACGATTCTGATGCGTTTGGAGATGCGGCGGAGCGTTCGCTCGGTGAAGTAGATCGCGGCGGCGCCGATGATCGCGCCTTCGTAAAAGCCGATGCCGAGCGCGATCCCGATGCTGGCGGAAGCCCAGAGGCCGGCGGCGGTCGTCAGGCCAGCGACGCGGTGCTCCCGCGTCAGGATGATCGTGCCGGCGCCGAGGAAGCCGATGCCGGAGATGACCTGCGCGCCGATCCGGGTCGGCTCGACCGCGGCCGGGTACATCATATAGGCAAACTGGCCGGTCATCATGGCGAGCATCGCGCCGAGACAGACCAGAATGTGTGTCCGGAAGCCCGCCGGCGCGCCGTGTGTATCGCGGTCGTAGCCGATGACGCCGGCGCAGAGGAGCGCGAGCGCCGTCCGTAGAAGGATGACCGGAAGGGAGAGTTCCGCAAGCCAAGGATAATGTTGGATGATCATAACGGTAGCGCCTCCTGCAGTTGTTAGATTCATAGTAGCACGGAGGCGCGGATTTCACAAGTGCAACTGCGCCCGGGGGCCGGGCGCGGGCGCGTTTTTGCGTGTAATTCTTGTATCTTTTCCGCGATACTGATATGATAATACTGTTATGGATCCTTCCGGATCCGGAAGTGGAGACCCCTATGGAAGAAGCAAACCAATACTACACCAACCGCGAACTCAGCTGGCTGCAGTTCAACGAGCGCGTCCTGGACGAGGCGGGAAACCCGAGGGTCCCGCTCGCGGAGCGGCTGACCTTCGCGTCGATCTATCAGACCAATCTGGATGAGTTCTTCATGGTGCGCGTCGGCACGCTGATGGTCCGCGCGCGGTCCAAGGACGACTATAAAGAAGACAAGACCAACCTGAGCGCCAAGAAGCAGGTCAAAAAGATCCTGAAGAGCGTGCGGGAACTGGAGCAGAAGCGGGCGCGCGTCGTCGAACAGCTCTGGGGAGAGCTGGAACCGCACGGTATCCGCATCATCAACTTCAACCGGCTGTCGCACGAAGAAGGGAAGATGCTCGAGCACTATTTCAACGTGCACATCGCGCCGTTCCTCAACCCGATGATCGTCGGGAGCCAGCAGCCATTCCCGTTCCTCGTCAATCAGGACCTCTACGTGGTGGTCGCGCTGTCGCCGGCCGGCGGCAAGACGGGCAAGGCCAAGGGCGGCAAGAAGGACAAGGAGCGCAAGCTCGGGATCGTCCCGTGCAGCAACAGTGTCTTCAAGCGCCTCATCGAGATCCCGACGCGGCCGGGCACGTTCATGCTGTCCGAGGAGCTGATCCTGCACTTCGTCGGCGCGCTGTACAACAGATATAAAATCGAGGAGAAGGCCGTCATGCGGATCACCCGCAGCGCGGACATCGATGAAGAGCACTTCTACTACGAAAACATGGATTACCGCGACATGATGGAGGCGCTGATCCTGCTCCGCGACCGGCTGGGCCCGGTCCGCCTGGAGCTGAGCCGCCATCTGTCTGACGAGACCCGCAAGGAGCTGGCGGACCACCTTCGCATGAAGGAGCGCCACATCATCGAAGTCAACACGCCGCTGGACCTCTCGTTCGTGTTCCAGCTGCGCGACGTGCTGTACGGCAAGACCGAGCTGTTCTACCAGAAGCGGCAGCCGCAGCGGTGCGTCGACGTGAACTACAGCGAGAGCATGCTGGATCAGATCGGGCGCAAAGACGTGCTCCTGTCCTATCCGTTCCAAAGCATGCGGCCGTTTTTGAAGCTCCTGCAGGACGCCGCGCAGGACGAGAGCGTCCTGTCGATCAAGATGACGCTGTACCGGGTCGCGGACCAGAGCAAAATCATCGAGTCGCTGCTCGAGGCCGCGGAGAACGGCAAGGAAGTCGTCGTCATGATCGAGCTGCGCGCGCGCTTTGACGAGGCGAACAACATCGACGTGTCCCGGGCGCTGGAGGAAGCCGGGTGCCAGGTCTTCTACGGCATCGAGCAGTACAAGGTCCACTCCAAGCTGTGCCTGATCACGCGGAGGACCGAGGACGGCTTCTCGTACATCACGCAGATCGGGACCGGCAATTACAACGAAAAGACGAGCACCCTCTATACGGACCTGTCGCTCATGACGGCCAACCAGGAGATCGGCCGGGACGCGGCGCGCGTCTTCTTGGCGCTGCAGAAGGGCGAGCTCCTGGAGGAGTCCGACGTCCTCCTGGTCGCGCCGAACTGCCTGCAGAACCGCATCATCGAGTTCATCGACGAGGAGATCCGGCGGGCGGAGGATGACGAAGAAGCCTACATCGGCATCAAGATCAACTCGCTGACAGACCGCATTCTGATCGACAAGCTCATCGAGGCTTCGCAGGCCGGCGTCCGCATCGAGATGATCGTCCGCGGCATCTGCTGCCTCAAGCCGGGCGTGCCGGAATACACGGAGAACATCACGGTCGTCAGCATCGTCGGCCGGTTCCTCGAGCACTCGAGGATCTACCGGTTCGGCACCGGGGACCGCGAGCGGATGTACATCTCTTCCGCGGACTTCATGACGAGAAACACCCTGCGGCGCGTGGAGGTCGCCACGCCGATCCTGGATCCTGCGGTGCGAGAGAAGATCCGGCACATCTTCGAGCTGAACCTCGCGGACGACGAGAAGGGCAAGATCCAGACGGCGGAAGGACTCTACGTGAGGCGCAGCCTGCACGAGGAGCCGCTGAATTCGCAGGAGGAGCTGTACGAAGAAGCGTACCGCGCGGCCGGCGTGCTGATCCCGGGCGGGACCTGGCGGAACAGCCTGCCGAAGGGGACGCTGAACATCGGATAAGGGCCGGCGGGACGAGAGGACCGGACGGCTTCACTGCCGCCCGCAGGGCGCGGCAGTCTGGAGAGGATCAGCAAGGACGGCTGGTCCTCTTGTGCAATAATCCGGCGCGGACGTCCGCCTCAGCGAGATCACCGCGGATCACCGGCAGATCGACCTCGCGTCCGGCGCCGTCGCGGGCTACCGGGACCGCCTGGAGTTTGACGGGGAAATCTTCCCGTTCAGCAAGATCAGCGGCGTGAGCATGCTCTATTACGGCAAGACCCTGCTCTTCACAATGGACCGCCGGCACTACAACATCACCGGCGAGCGCTTCCACGCGATCAAATACCAGAAGCTCTACGACGTGTATCAGGAGCGGTAGGGAGTTTTTCCGGATTCTCTCTTGACTGGAGCGGAAGAGTAATATATATTTACATATATGAATAAATATTAGAGTTTTGTAACGCAAATCATAGTATCAAAGGAGAGTTTCATGAAGAAGTTTACACACGCGATCGTGAAGAAGCCGTGTCAGGCGATGGTCGAAGGTCTGACGACCGCCCCGGAGCTCGGCAAACCGGATTATGAGAAGGCGATGCAGCAGCACGAAGCCTACGTGGAGGCGCTGAAGAAGTGCGGCCTCGAGGTGACGGTGCTCGAGGCGGATGAGCAGTATCCGGATTCCTGCTTCGTGGAGGATCCGGCAATCCTGACGGAGCAGTGCGCCGTCATCACCAACCCGGCGCCGGATTCAAGGAACGGCGAGCGCCTCGAGATCCTGAAGACCGTGAAGGAGTTCTACCCGGAGGAAAAGATCGAGTTCATCAAGGATCCGGGCACGGTCGAGGGCGACGATATCATGGTGGTGCGGGGGCATTTCTACGTAGGCCGTTCCGCGCGGACCAATAAAGAGGGGATCAAGCAGCTCAAGGCGATCCTCGGCAAATACGGGATCGAGTGCACGGAAGTGCCGGTAGAGAAGGTCCTGCAGCTCAAATCCGCGGTCAGCTACCTTGGCGGCGGCAAGTTCCTGACGGCGGGCGAGTTCGTGGGGTCCCCGTTCTTTGAAGACGCGTTCGCGGTGCCTGAGGAGGAATCCTACGGGGCCAACTGCCTGCAGCTCAACGGGACGGTCCTCGTGCCGGCCGGCTGCCCGAAGGTGCTCGAGTACGTGCAGTCGCTCGGCTACGAGACGATCACGGTCGACCTGTCGGAATTCCGCAAGATCGACGGCGGCCTGTCGAGCCTGTCGCTCCGGTTCTGAGGAAGCCGGATGAAGACCAACTGGTTCAAAGAGGCGGTCATCTACCAGATCTATCCGCTGAGCTTCAAGGATGCCGACAACGACGGCATCGGGGACATCGCGGGGATCATTTCGAAGCTTGATTATCTCAAAGACCTCGGGGTGACGGCCATCTGGTTTTCGCCGCTGTACGCTTCGCCGTGGAAGGATTACGGGTATGACGTCTCGGATTACCGGGCCATCCACCCGGCGTTCGGGACGATGGAGGACTTCGACCGGCTGATGGCGGAGTGCAAAAAGCGCGGCCTTCGCGTGATCATGGACATGGTCCTCAACCACACGAGCGATCAGCACGAGTGGTTCCGGCAGGCGCTGGTGGACCCTGATTCGCCGTACCGCGAGTACTACATCATCCGGAAGGGTCGGCGAAAGGGGCGGAAGCTCCTGCCGCCGACCAACTGGGTCTCCTGCTTCACGGGTTCCGCGTGGTCGCGCATCCCGGGGACGGAGGAGTTCTACTTG
This sequence comes from uncultured Mogibacterium sp., assembly GCA_964385855.1. Lineage (GTDB taxonomy): Bacteria > Bacillota > Clostridia > Peptostreptococcales > Anaerovoracaceae > CAYLSR01. The sequence continues at coordinate 9,945 of CAYLSR010000011.1, read as the reverse complement.
CACCTCTTCGCGCCGGAGCAGCCGGACCTGAACTGGGAGAACCCGGCGGTCCGGGAGGAGATCATCGGGATCCTGAAGTTCTGGCTGGACAAAGGGGTCTCGGGGTTCCGTTTTGATGTGTTCAATCTGTTTTCCAAGGTCTATCCGCTCCGCGACGACCCGTCGAAGCGCCGGATGCAGAAGGGGACGCCGTTCTTCGTGGACGGGCCGAGGATGCACGAGTTCCTGCGGGAGCTGAACGACCGCGCGCTGTCGCTCTACGACTCCTTCACGGTCGGAGAATCCTATCAGCCGGACCCGGCGCACGCCTGGCAGTACATCCGGGAGGAATCCGGCGAGCTTGACAGCATCTTCGACTTCGAACACCTGGCCTCGGACAACGTCGCGGGCACGAAGTTTCTGGCGAAGCCGTTCGACCTCCGCCAGTTTAAGCGGGGCCTCCTGGATCCGCAGCTCAAATACCACGGGACCGGCTGGAACGCGCTGGTCCTCGAGAACCACGACAGCCCCCGCAGCGTGAGCCGCTTCGGGATCGACACGGAAAAGTACCGCTACGAGGCGGCGACCTTCCTCGCGATGGTCGCGTTCCTCGGCTACGGGACGCCGTTCCTCTACCAGGGCGAGGAGATCGGCATGACCAACACGGTCTTCCGGTCGATGGAGGAGCTCAAAGACCCGGTCTCGCACTTCGTCTACGACATGATGAGCGGGAACTACAGGATGCCGAAGCCGTTGGCGTTCCGGCTGATCTGCAGCGGCGCCCGCGACCACGCGAGGACGCCGATGCAGTGGGACGGGACCGTCAACGCCGGCTTCAATGCAGGCGCGGCGCCTTGGCAGGGCGTCAATCCCAACTACCGCGAGATCAACGCGGAGAAAGATCTGGCGTCTTCGAAGTCGATCTACCGGTTTTATCAGGCGCTCCTGGCGCTCCGGAAATCCGAGCCGGTATTGCTCCGTGGCTCCGTACTCGAGTACGAGCCGGACAGCCGCAAGCTCGTGATGTATTCCCGCACATACGAAGGGCGGCGGTTCCTCCTCGCGGGGAACTTCTCCGGCAAGACGGCCGCCTGCCGGATCCCGGCGGACTTCGCGCTTCGCGAACTCCGCGTCCGGCTGGTCAACTACGACCGCCCGGTCGTCGGCCGCGAGATGCAGCTCCGGCCGTACGAGGCGGTCCTGTTCGAAGAAATACGGTAAATCTGCAAGAGGAGATCCCCCGCGTCCTTCGGGGCATCTCCTCTTTTTTATCGCTTCAGGGCTTCGGGCAGCTCCCGGAGGCGCCGGACCGCTGCATCAAATGCCTGCTGCTCAGAGCAGCAGCTGCTCATAATACCTTCTGTCCTCATCTTTAAAAACATTGAAAATTACGCGGTCCACCGCGCCCGGATGCGCGCCGAGCCACTCGGTGACGACCCGCACCGCGATCTCCGCCGCCCGTCCGTTCGGGAACCGGAAGACGCCGGTCGAGATGCAGCAGAACGCCACGCTCCGCAGACCGTTCGCCGCACACAGGTCGAGCACGTTCCGGTAGCAGTCCGCCAGGTCCTGCTCCAGCTCCAGTGTGAGCGCGCCATACACGATTGGCCCGACGATGTGGATCACCTTGCGCGCCGGCAGGTTGTAGGCATCCGTCAGCATCGGTACGGCGGTCGGCTGCTCATAGTCCGGACCGAACTTCCCGCGCAGCCGGTCCATCTGCCGCCCGCACTCCGCCCGGAGCTGTACGCCGGCGTACGTGTGGATGCAGTTGTCGATGCAGTTGTGCATCGGCACGAAGCACCCGAGCATCTGCGAATTCGCCGCGTTGACGATGGCGTCCGCGGCGAGCCGGGTGATGTCGCCCTGCCAGAGGGAGAGTTTCTCCGCTTCCGCGCAGCGGCTACCGAGCGCCTGCAGCGTCGGGATCTCATCAACGGAGACGATGCCCTTCTGCAGGGCCCGCTCCTGCAGGTATTCGTCCTGCACCCGGAGGACCGCCTCGTCCGTGCGGCGCGGCATCCGGACGTTCATGAGGGACCGAAGGAGCCGGCGCTTCGTGTCCGCGTCACCGTCCGTTCGGATATTCCGGTACTCCGGGGATTCTTGTATAAACTGCTCGACCAGATACTCCAGCCTGTCCTGCTGATCCATCCTATCCTCCTCTGTCTTGATTATTTACAGCAAGAGCATAGCACCCGTCCCCCCAATCTGTCAACGATTGTGGTACAATAGTCTTACAGGCCGAAAGGAGGGACAAAGATGATCTATACCGAGATGACCAAGAAGGCGCTCCGCATCTGCTTTGACGCGCACAAGGATCAGGTGGACAAATCCGGGATGCCCTATGTCTTCCATCCGTTCCACGTGGCGGAGCAGATGACGGACGAAGCCACGACCGTCGTCGCCCTGCTGCACGACGTCGTCGAAGACACCGACATCAAGCTCGACGACCTGCGCCGGGAGGGCTTCAGCGAGCCTGTGCTCCACGCGCTGCAGCTCCTGACCCACGACGATGCTGAATCCTACTACGATTATGTGATCGAGATCAAAAGAGACCCGATCGCCAAAGCCGTCAAGCTCGCCGACATCGAGCACAACAGCGACATCGCCCGCCTCGATGGAGAACCGACCGAGGCCGACCAAAAGCGCCTCCGCAAGTACGCCCGGGCGAAGCAGATCCTTGAGGAGTGGAGCGAGTACACGGAGCTCTGACGGTTGACGCCGGGAAATGCGGTCACCCGTGAACCGGCGCCTGCTGTTGCAATCCCCGCCCGCACCCGATATAATAAGGGTATGATTCAGGGAAAACAGGGGGAGGTTGCCATGAGGTTTTTTATCGATACCGCAAACGTAGAGGATATCCGCAAGGCCAACGACATGGGCGTCATCTGCGGGGTCACCACCAATCCGTCGCTGATCGCGAAGGAGGGGCGTGATTTCAACGAGGTGATCCAGGAGATCGCGTCGATCGTGGACGGGCCGATCAGCGGAGAGGTCAAGGCGACGACCGAGGACGCGGCCGGCATGATTGAGGAGGGGCGCGCGATCGCGGCGATCCACCCGAACATGGTCGTCAAGATCCCGATGACGGTCGAGGGACTCAAGGCATGCAAGGCGCTTTCGGCGGAAGGGATCAAGACCAACGTCACGCTGGTCTTCACGGCAAACCAGGCGCTGCTCGCGGCGAGAGCCGGCGCGACGTATGTTTCGCCGTTCCTCGGGCGGCTGGACGACATCAACACGAGAGGCGTGGACCTGATCCGCGAAATCGTCGAGATCTTTGACATCGCTGGGCTGGACACGCAGATCATCGCGGCGAGCGTCCGCAATCCGATCCACGTGACGGACTGCGCGCTGGCCGGCGCGCACATCGCGACCGTGCCGTACAAGGTCATCGAGACGATGGTCAAGCACCCGCTGACGGATGCCGGCATCGAGAAGTTCAAGAAGGATTATATCGCGGTCTTCGGCGAATAAAAGGAGCCGCGAAACACAGAATCAAAGGGAAGCCCGAAGCCAGTCTTCGGGCTCTTCGTTACGGACAAACGGGGGTTCAGTTCACATGAAGTTCATTCATCTCGGAGATCTTCACATCGGAAAATCCATCGGGGAATTCAGCCTGATCGAAGATCAGAAATACATCCTGGATCAGATCGTGGCGCTGGCAAAGGAGAGGAGTGCCGACGCGGTGCTGATCTCGGGCGACGTCTACGACCGGAGCCTGCCCACGGAGGCGGCGGTCGCGCTTTTGGATGATTTTATCAGCGCGCTGGCCGGGAGCGGTATCCCGACGTTCATCATCAGCGGGAACCACGATTCCGAGGGCCGGCTCAACTACGGCAGCCGGCTGTTCGCCGGGCAGGGGATCCACATCGCCTCTATTTTTGACGGGACCGTCGCGAATTACACGGTGGAGGACGCGTTCGGCGAGGTCGGAATCTACCTGCTCCCGTTCGTCAAGGCTTCGCAGGTCCGCCACTTTTTCCCGGACGAAACGATCGAGAGCTACGAGGACGCCGTCCGCGTGCTGATCCGGCACGCGGAGATCGATCCCGCGCGGAGGAACATCCTCTTGGCGCACCAGTTCGTCACCGGCGAGAGCGACCCGGACATCGCCGGGTCGGAGGGCGCGTCCGTGCAGAACGTCGGGACAATCGAGAAGATCCACTGGTCCGCGTTCGGCGACTTCGACTACGTCGCGCTGGGGCACCTGCATTCGCCGCAGCGGGTCGGCGCGGACCGGGTGCGGTACGCCGGTTCGCCGCTCAAATATTCGCTTTCGGAGGCGAACAGCAGCAAGTCCGTCCCGGTCGTCACGCTGCGGGAGAAGGGTGATCTGGACGTCGAGCTGGTCCCTCTGCGGCCGCTTCGGGACCTTCGGCACATCACGGGCCGGCTGGAGCAGCTTTTGAGCGCGGTGACCGATCCGCAGGATCTCCTGTATGTCACGCTGACGGATGAAGAGCCGATCAACGACGCCATGGGAATCCTCCAGCAGTACTATCCGAACACCGTCAAGGTCGACTTCCGCAATTCCCACACGCTGGAGCTGGAGAACTACGATCTGGCGGAGTTCTCCGATACCAAGACCTTTGACGAACTGATCTCCGATTTTTATCAGACGATGTACGGGCAGGAGATCCCGGAGGAGGAGCTCCGGGTGATGCTCGACGTCGCGAGAGAGGCAGGTGTGTTCCATGAAGCCGATTAAACTCAGAATCTGCGCGTTCGGACCGTACGCCGGGGAAGTCCCGGAGATCCGGTTCGACCGGTTTGAAGAGCGCAGGCTCTTCCTCATCTCCGGGGACACGGGCGCCGGCAAGACCACGATCTTTGACGCGATCTGCTACGCGCTGTACGGGACGACCAGCGGCAGCTACCGCGACACCGACAACCTCCGGAGCGAATACGCCGCCGACGATGCGGAGACCTACGTCGACTTCTACTTCTCCCACCAGGGGAAGGAATACCATGTCCGCCGGTCGCCGTTTTACATGCGGAAAAAGCTGCGCGGGGAGGGTCTGGCCGAGCACAAGGCGACCGCGGTCTTTTACGAAGAGGACAAGCCGCCGGTCGAAGGGCTGAAGAGCGTCAACGCGGCCGTCAATGAGCTCCTGCACATCGACGAAAAGCAGTTCAAGCAGATCGCGATGATCGCGCAGGGCGAGTTCCAGAAGCTGCTCCACGCCAGCTCGGAGGACCGTACGAAGATCCTCCGGACGATCTTCATGACGGAGAACTACAAGAAGATCGAATTCCTCCTCAAGGAAAGGATGGACAAGAGCAACGGCAAGCGCCTGCGGATGGAGCAGAGCATCGTTCAGCACTTCGGGGACGTCGCCGCGGAGGAGGGTTCCCCGCTCGCGGCGGAACTGCAGATTTTACAGGAGAACGCCCGGGTCACCGGGAGTGCCTGGAACGCGCAGGAGATGACGGCGGTCATCGACCGCATCCGGGAGGCGGACGCCGCGCGGGAGGCGGAGGCCACCCGGCGCCTGAGCGAGCAGACGGCGGTCCTCGACGGGCACAAGAGCCGGCTGGCTACGGCGGAGCACAACAACATGCTGCTCCTGAAGGCCCGGCTGCTCCGGGAGGAGCAGGCCGCGCTCGAGCGCAAAAGAGCGGAGATCGACCGCGTCCGGGAGACGCTCGCACGGCAGAAGACCGCGACCTACACCATCGCGCCGGTCTACCGAAGCTGGGAAAGCAAGAAAAACGAGCGGATCCGCATCGCCCGTGACATCAGGACGGCTTCCGCGGAGTTGGAGCGGCTGACGGACCTCGCTTCCGCGGCCGAGGCGCGGTTTACCGCGGCGCAGGAGAGGCAGCCCGAGGCGGACGAGCTCCGGAAGGCCGCGGACCGGATCGCTGAGGATCAGGATAAATATGTCCGGAGAGATGATCTCCGGAAGGAGGTCAAAAAGCTCAGCGCGCAGCAGGATGAACTGACCGAGGCGCAGCGCAGGGCCGCCGAGCGCGAAGATGCGCTGAAACAGCAGATCGCAGCCTGGCAGCAGACGGTCCGGGAGCTTCAGGAGAAGCCGGCCGAGCTCACGGAGTGGATGAGCCGCGAGAAGGCCATCGGGGCGCTCCGGACCGACCTCGGGAAGGCCCGGGCCCAAAAGGCCGGGGACTGGCAGAAGCAGTCCGCGCTTCTAGAGAGGCTGCAGCAGAAGTACGAGGCTGCCCGGGAGGCGTACGATCTTGCCAGAGCGGCGAAGGAAGACGCGGAGACCCGGTTCGAGCGGAGCCGCGCGGGCCTGCTCGCCAGCCGGCTCACGGAGGGTCAGAAGTGCCCGGTATGCGGTTCCACCCATCACCCGGAGCCGGCCCCGCTGGCGCCGGACAGCATCACGGAGGAGGCGCTCCGGACCCTGCGGGACGAGGAAGAATCCGCCCGCGGTGCGAAGGACGCCGCGCTCCTGAAGGCGGAGACCCAGAAGACCGCGCTCGAAGAGGCCGAAAAGAGCCTTCGCGCCGAGCTCTTCCGGTGCCTCAAAAGCGAGCTCCTCGGCACGAGCCTCGGCGAAGAGGTCGCTACGGCCGATCTGCTGGAAGCCGCCCGGACCTCGTATGAGGCGCTGGGTGCCCGCATCCGGACCGCTCAGGCGAAGAAGTTCGAACTCGAAGCCGCCTGCGATACCCTCCGAGAGACGCAGGACCGGCTCGACGAAGCGCAGACCGACGGGTTCCCGGCGATCGAGCAGAAAAAGGCGCAGGCAGGGAAGGACCTTCAGGCCGTCAGCCTCACGCTGGTGGACCGCTCCGCCGCGCTGAACACCATCGGCGAGCTCGGGTATCCGGACTGGGATTCCGCGAGGAAAGCGCAGAAAGCCGCCGCGCAGCGGGCGGCGAAAATCACCGAAGAGATCAAAGCGGCGACGGAAGCCGTGACCAAAGCCAAAACGGCCGTCGCGGAGCAGAATGCCTCGATCGGCACGCTTCAGGGGACCCTGACGCAGACCGGCGCCGAAGAACAGAAGCGCCATGCGGAGCTCACGGAGCTGGTTCAGACGTCCGGATTCGAGAGCCCGGAGGAGATGACCGGGTTCATCGTGGAGGAGGTCGTCCTCATCGCGAACGAAAACCGCGTCAGCGACTTCGATACGAGCGTCGTTGTGAACCGGACGCAGCTGAAAGAAGCCGACGAGGCCGCCGCAGGCCGGACCTTCATGGATGTGGAGAGCATTCAGAGAGAGATCGATACCGCGGAAGCGGAGGCCGAGACCATCCGTACGGAGATCAGCCGGATCACAAGCCGGACCGGCATCAACAACGACAAAAAGCAGCAGATCGAGACCCTCGCGCCGGAGCTGGAAGCCGCCCGGAAGGAGTACGGGATTTTGAAGCGGCTGAGCGACCTCGTGCGGGGACAGACCCGCGGCGCGAAGATCACGCTGGAGCAGTACGTGCAGGCGACGGGCTTCGACGGGATCATCCGCGCGGCGAACCGCAGGCTGCTGCCGATGAGCGACGGGCAGTTCGAATTGTTCCGCCGGGAGGACTCTGCGAGCAGGAAGAGCAACCAGTCCTTAGACCTCGAAGTGCTGGACAACCACACAGGCCACAGGAAGCCGGTCGGGAACCTGTCCGGCGGCGAGAGCTTCAAGGCTTCCCTGAGCCTCGCGCTGGGCCTGTCCGACACGGTCTCGTCCAATCTCGGGGGGATCCGGATGGATGCATTGTTTATCGACGAAGGATTTGGTACACTGGATAAAAGATCCATCGAAAACGCGCTGGAGATCCTGCTCAACCTGTCGAGCGCGAACAAGCTCGTCGGGATCATCAGCCATCGCGAGGAATTGAAAGAAAACATCCCGCAGCAGATCAAGGTGACCAAGACCCGGACGGGCAGCGCCATCGAGATCGACATGGGCGTCTGAAGCCGGAAGTTCCGCGAGGGGCAAAGTCCTTCGCGGCAAGCCGGAGGCAGGAGGTTTTATCATGAGTAACAACGGCAAGATCGCCTACATCGTGCCTTCCGAGGTGCTTCTGCAATCCGCGGAACGGATCCTGCAGGAGGAGATCCGGGAGGGCGTCCTGGACGCCATGATGATCGATGTCCGGAACGTCCGCCAGGAGTACGAGCGCCTGTGCCGCGAGGGCTACATCTGCCTCATCGCGCGGGGCGGGACGTATTTCGAGCTGAAAAAGTGCTCGGAGGTCATCCCGGTCCTGCAGGAGCGCATCCGTACTTCCGACATCCTGGAAATGCTGGCGGCGCGCGAAGCCGGCCGCGATGAGCCCGTGTACATCGTCCTGCACCGCGGGACGGCGCCGGGGTTTGAAAACATCACCGCGGTCACCGATGGCCGGATGAAAGTGCTCCGGTACGAACTGCTCGAAGAACTCTCGGAGGTGCTCGCCGGGATCCCGGAGAGCGGCGTGCGGGTCTACACCAGCGGCTACGCCACGCTGGTCTCCGACCGGACCGACCTCCGGTTCATCGAGCTTCGGAACCGCCCGCACACCATCCGTGAGACGGTCAACCTGGCGAGGAACTTCCTCGGACAGATGCAGGAAAACATCCAGCGCGTCAACCTGATGAATTCGATTTACGATAACATCGACGAGGGCCTCGTGATCTTCCGGTCGGACAACGTGATCATGGAGGTCAACCGCCGGGCGGCCGAGCTCATCGGGATGGACCGGGAGGAGATGATCGGCCGGGAGATCTACAGCATCATCCAGGAGATGCCGGAACGCCGCCCGGACGGGCACTGCTCCATCGATTCGCCGCGGACCTTCACCGGGCGCGTCGGCCGGACGAGGATCAGCTACACGGTCTATCCGTTTGAATTCTACCAGGACGAGACCCGGTACATGATGACGCTCCAGGACGTCACCAAGATCCAGGAGCTGGAGCACAACATCCGTCTCCAGCTGTCCAAAAAAGGCCTGGTCGCGGAGCATACGCTCCGGGACATCCTGACCTGCGAGCCGGTCATGGAACACATCATCGACAAGGCCGGCGTGATCGCCGGCTACGAGGGCTCCGTGCTCATCTACGGCGAGAGCGGTACCGGAAAGGAACTCTTCGCACAGGGCATCCATAACGCGAGCCGCAGGAGCAGCGGTCCGTTCGTCGCGATCAACTGCGCCGCCCTGACCGAATCCCTGCTGGAAAGCGAGCTCTTCGGTTACGTCGGCGGTTCCTTCACCGGCGCCCGCAAGGAGGGCAAAGCCGGCCTCTTCGAGCTGGCGCACCGGGGTACGATCTTCCTCGACGAGATCAACTCCACGCCGCTCAGCCTGCAGGCCAAGATCCTCCGCGTGATCGAATCCCAGCAGGTCATGCGCGTCGGCTCCGACTACGTGATCCCGCTCGACGTCCGGATCATCTCAGCCAGCAACGGAAACCTCGAACGCGACATCGACGAAGGCCGGTTCCGCCGGGACCTCTACTACCGGCTCAACACTTTCGAACTCACGATCCCGCCGATCCGGGAGCGCAAGCAGGACATCCTGCTCCTCTTCCGCTACTACCTGTCGCGCTTCGCGGAACGCACCGGCGGCGTGTCCGCCGATGAGATCCAGCTCGACCCGGCGTTCGAGCGCCAGCTCCTCCGGCACACCTGGCTCGGCAACGTCCGCGAGATCCGCAGCGTGGCGCTTCGCTACGATGCCTTCTCCGGCGACAACCTGCACGGCGATATCCTGAAGCCGGACGACGGCTCCGCCACGGCAGCTGCGGCCGGTCAGCCTGCCGCGCAAACCGCTGCAGAGGCTCCGGGCCTGCTCGATAGCGAGCAGATCCCGCTCTCTGGCCTTACCGACGCGGTCGAGCACCTCGTGATCCAGGCCCTGGAGAACCGCGGCCTGACCCGCACGGAGATCGCTTCGGCCCTCGGCATCAGCCGCCAGGCGCTCTACAAGAAGATGAAGAAAGACGAAAGCTGACAAAAAGTTGACAAGGGGACGGGGCAGATTGTCAAGTAAGTGCAACACCTTCGTAAACCTCTT
>CAYLSR010000010.1:0-16632 GCA_964385855.1 uncultured Mogibacterium sp. | reverse complement strand
GCACTTTATATACTGACCGCCGATGTCTATGATGAAGTCCACATCCGGTTTGAAGTGTCTCGCCGCAGTGAAGTGCGCGATGGTTTCGACGACAACGATGTCGACGCCGAAGGCGCTTTTGACTCCGGGTGATCGTGCGTGACCGCGGCCTGAAGCGCCGCGAAATACCGCACCGTCTCCAGATCCTCAAACAGCCAGGCCGCCGCCGAGGTCCGCATGGCGGAACCGTTCCCCCAGCTGTGGTACGGTTCCGTTCCGTATCGGAGCCACTGTCTGAACCGCCCGCCGTACCCGGCATCCGGATATCGAAAGCCCCATTTCTTCATGGCGCCGGCGATGATGTCGGAAAACGTCTGCCGACGCGCTTCCTGCGTCCACTCCTCCTGTGGATAGTCCCTGCAGATCTGTAACAGGGCCTCCGCGACCGCCGCCGTCATGACCGTGTCGTCGGTAAACCCGGAATACCTCGAAAAGAGCGGGAACTCCTTGGTCTTGATATTGTGCCATTCATACGGGCGTCCGATCATGTCGCCCAAAGCTGCTCCGTACATTTTCATGCCCTCCTTCTGCTTTTCTTTTCTGTCCTCATGGTAGCACAGCCCGCTCCCGGAGTGGTCGCCCGGCAGGCGACATTTAAGCCGGAACGTGTCAACCGGCGGACGACAGAAAAAAACCGGCAGACATCCGCTGCCTGCCGGTCTCTCCGAAAGGACCTGCTTGCCTTATTCTTCTTCCACGATCTCCGCGTCGACGGAATTCTTCCGGACGCTCTCCACGCCGTTCAGGCAGTTCTTTTTGGTGGTATACCCTTCGCCGGTCGCAATGATCTGGCCGTTCTTCGCCTTGAGGCGGAAGCGGTATTCACCGGCCTTGTCGATGTAGACTTCGAACTTCGGGTGCTTGCACACCTCAAACCCTTCCACCGACTGGTCTTCGAGCAGCGCGACCGGTGCGTTGGCGGCCACGCTGGCAATGCCCTTCATGCAGGAAGATCTGGATTTGTAAACTTCTGAATTGGCGATGACCTGCCCATTGGTGGCCTTCAGGTCAAATTTGACGCCGGTCTTGGTCTTCTTTACTACAAACTTACCCATAGCGGTCCCTTTCTGCGCGGTGCGCGTCTGCAATCGGTTTCTCTTATAAACAGAATAATACCGAATCGGGACGGGTGTCAATGGGAATGTCAAAATAACCGCTCAAACCGCCGTTGAACCGGTCTATCCGGCTGTATCCTCGAGAAGGACCTTCTTTTTTCGCCGGAAATAGTACGGGATCAGCAGTGCCAGCGTCCCGAGCCAGGCGACCGGAAAGCTGAGCATCAGCACCTCAAAGGAATGCGTCCGCTCCGCCAGGATCAGGATCCACGGCATCCGAAGCACAAACAGTCCTCCCAATGCGAACACCGTCGGCCAGAACGCATCTCCGAGGCCCCGGAGACCGCCGTTCAACGCTTCCAGCAGGAAACTGAGCACGTACGTCGGCGCCAGGAAGCGCAGCATCTGCACCCCGAGGTCGATGACCGTGAGGTCCGTCGTGAACAGATGGTAAAGCGGCCTGCAGAACAGCCACAGAATTACGACGATGCTTCCGCTGATGAGGTATGTAAGCGCCGTGCCGGTCCGGATGCACCGGAAGATCCGCTGCATCTTCCCGGCGCCGTAATTCTGCCCGACGAACGTCGTCATCGCCGCGCCGAGCGCGCCCGCGGCGGTCCAGGAGATCATGTCCAGCTTGCCGTAAGCCGACCAGGCCGCGACGATATCCGTCCCGAATCCGTTGACAGCCGTCTGGATGACGACATTGGTCAGGCCGTACGCGCTCGCCTGCAGCGCGCCGGGCATGCCGATCTGGAGTTCCCGGCGCAGGACGGGCATGTGGATCCGAAGGTCCCGGAACCGCAGCTGCACCTCAGGATAAGCCCGGCGCAGAGAACGGGTCACGAGCAGCGCGCTGACCATCTGCGAGAGCACCGTCGCCCACGCGGCGCCCGCGATCCCCATATGGAGGACCAGCACGAAGATCAGATCCAGCACGATATTCAGAAGGCTCGCGATCACCAGATAGAGAGTCGGCCGTCTGGAATCCCCGATCGCCCGCATGATCGCGGAACCCATGTTGTAGACCAACGTGAAGAGCATCCCCGTGAAATAGATCCGGAGATAAGTCACGGAAGCCTCCATCATCTCTTCCGGCGTGTTCATACCGCGCATCATCGCCGGCGTCCAGAAGATCCCGCAGAGGGTGACGACCACACTCACAAGCACTGCGAACAGATACGCCGTATGGATGCTCTCGCGGAGCTTTTCGAAGTCTCTCGCGCCAAAAAGCTGTGCCGTCACGACGGCCGCGCCGTTTGAAAGCCCGTTAAAAAACGTGATCACGATCATCGCCACGATCGCCGGAGCGCCGCCCACCGCAGCGAGCGCGATCTTGCCGACGAACCTGCCGACAATGATCGTATCGACCGTCGTATACAGCTGCTGCACGACCGATCCCGCCATGAGCGGCAGCGCGAACAGGAGCATTTCCCGCCAGATATTTCCGTCCGTGATACGGTTGTATGGTTTGATCTGCTGTGACATGGTGTCCTTTCCCTGTGTATGCTGTCCATTGATTATACTATACCCAGGAAAGATTTAAAACAGCCGGACAGCAAAAGGCAGTCACCGAAGGATGACTGCCCCTTGCTGAAATGGATAATAATGGAAATGTCAAAATGGATCGTTAAAGTCTGTTTTCTTTAAACGCGACGATCATCGCGTTGGTGATGCTGAAATCGTCATGCTCGATGGTGATCTCGTCCCGGTGCAGCCAGACGGCTTCCTTGAGCTCCTGCTCATCGACCTTCAGCTCATCGCCCTCCTCAGCCTCGCAGACGAAAGCTGCGAGGATGTCGTCCACGATGCCCCACGGCTGAGAGCCGTAATAGCGGATGTTTTTAACGCGGAGCCCGGTCTCTTCCATCGCCTCGCGGCGTACCGTCTCCTCCAGCGTCTCGCCGATCTCGGTGAACCCGGCGATCAGCGCATACGGCACCTCCGGGCGATCCCGGTAGCGGGTCAGCAGCAGCTCGTCTCCCCGGGTGATCGCGACGATCACGGCAGGAACGACCTTCGGGAAGATCATGGTCCCGCACGCCGTACACCGGAGCGCCCGCTCCGCTGGCACGTGTGCGGTCTCCTGCCCGCAGCACCCGCAGAAGCGGTTCTTGCGGTACCAGTTGGCCAGCTGATACGCCGTCATCAGCGCGAACGTCAGATACTTCGGGTCGTGATAGGACTCGTACAGCGCGTTCATCGGGATGTAGCGGAAGGTGTCTCCCGGCTCGATGTCTTCCCTGCAGTAGAAGCACGCGGTCCCGTCCACTTCAAAGAGGAACGTCAGCGCCTGCTCATCGGTCAGGCCCAGCTCCGCGTACACCGGCATCCGGAACGTCTCACCGAGTTCCCGGATCATCACGTGCCTGCCGCGGAACGTGAAAATCATGCTGTTCGCTTCCGGCTTTCTGTCCGGCTGAAACTGATTATCCAGTCTGTGCGGATAGATATCCTGGATCATTTGTCCACCCTTTCCACCGGCATCATGACATCCAAACGACTATCACCGATCTGCCGGTCCGAAGAGACGCGCATGCGTCTTTCCCGACGGCCTTCGGGATCGGGACTTGCCCGTTCCGGTCTCAACGCCCTTGCATTCGGTTACATAGTATGTACTACCTTGATATTATTTTAACCTTCTCCCTGCGGAGTGTCAAGTCGCAGCCCCCTTGCAAAGCCTATCGATCCCGCATGTTCTGATAGTATTTTCACATTAACGGATTGACATCATCATTCGTACAATGTATCATATAATCTGATTTCAAACTCTGAAGACAGGAAACACCGCACCATGAAAAGATAGCCTCTGTTTGTTCAGGTCTCTGAAGGCCTTTCTCAGCTGATCGAAGAAAAATACCCGCCGGGGTCCAAGATCCCGACCGAAACCGAGCTCATTGAACTCTTTAACGTAAGCAGGACGACGGTACGCGCCGCAGTCAACGCGCTGTGCTCCCGCGGCGTCCTGGAGATCCGCCGCGGGGACGGCACCTATGTCACCGCGCATCCAGGGATGGTGTCCGATCCGCTCGGGATCCTGCGTCTGAATGACGACAAGGTCTCCATGGACATCGCGGAGATCTCGATCCTCATCCAGCCCTACGCCGCCGCACTCGCCGCAAAGCGCCGCACCCCGGAAGACCTCGAGGAACTCCGGCAGGTCGTCGAAGAATACCAAAGAGAATGGTCCCGGTACCGCGAGGGCCGCATCAGCTACCCGGAGATGCGCCGGATCGACTCCCGCTTCCACGCCATCATCATCCGGTGCTGCCGGAACGTGGTCATGGACCGCTTCAATGCCGCGATGGAGGAGTTTTCCGATTACTACCGCGAAAACCGGTCCGACCTCATCCTGCAGGACAACTACACCATGCATCCCCTGATCCTCGACGCGATCGAGCGCGGGGACGCGGAGGAAGCCTCCGCGCTGATGCTGAAGCACCTGCACCGGATGGATGAGCTCCTGCATCCGAAGAAAAAGGCCTGAGCAGGCCCGAACTCCGCCCACGTCAAAGGGATCCCCGTGAGGATCCCTTTTTTGCTACTCCATCATCAGCATGTCGCGGAAGGTCTCCAGGTTGGTCCGGACCTGTTCGAACCGGCTCATCTGCCGGTCGACCTCCACCAGCGTGAGCGGCAGATCCGCCTGCTCGCAGGCCTTCCGGATCATGACGTAATCGAACTCCTCCGGATCGCAGAACTTGGTCATGACGACGATCACGCCCTTCGCGCCGCGCGTCTTCGCGACGTCGACGATCCACTGCACGCGCGGCTTCTGCACGTTGTAGAGTACGGAACAGTTGTCCATCTCCGCGAATTTGACCGCCAGCGCCTCCAGCGCGTCCTCGCCTTCCGGCACATCGGTCCGGTACTGGCGGGACTGCGCGGCCACATCGTCCGCGACGATGTGAAAGCCCATCTCGTCGAGGATCTCATTGAGGTGCGGCGCGTCCGTCAGGATGCCGGAGATCACGACCGGCAGCTTCTGCACAGCCGGCGCAGACTCGGCTTCGAATGCATCAATCAGCTCCCGGACCATCGCGGTGTGCTCTTCCTTGAGCATGAAAAACGCACTCTTGAAGATGTCGCTCCGCTCTGCTGCCGTGATTTCCGGATGGGCCGCGAGCACCTCGTCCGCCCTCCTCATCACCGCGTTGTGTTCGTTGTAGATCCGGTTCGACTCCGCCAGCGCAGTCTCGTCAAACTGCCCGCCCAGCGCCTCAAGATCCCGGATCACCCGCTCGTATCCGGCTTTCGTAAAGGCGATCCCGTACGCCGGCCTTCTATTCTGCGGGTAGGTCATCGGGATGAACGGGATGTCCCTGACCGCGTATTTCCAGTTCTGCCCCAGTGTCTTTAAAGTGTCGCACAGCGACGGGATGACGATCGCCGATGCGCCGTCGTAGGCGCCGCGGATGCCGAGCTCCAGGATTGACTGCACGATCGAGCACAGAAAGGCCGGGCAGTACTCCTTCGCGCGGTCCAGCTCGATGTCCGCGCCCCAGGCCCCCATCGGGACGAACCCCATCGCGTGGAGGATCTCCTCCGGTGTGTAGACCGGCGCGGTCAGAATGACCTGCTTGCCCTGCGCCCTGTATTTTTCCATCTGCTCCCGCGGCGAGGAAGCGGCCGCGTGGAATCGATTCAGAATATCTTTTACCATCTCACGCCTCCTTCGCTTCCTTGTTGCCCTGCATGATCTCCATCAGACCCTGCACGCGCGTATCGTACTGCGCCTCCGAGAAGTTCCTCGGATCCGCCTGATCGCCGTCGAAGCTGGCGACCGGAATGCCGCATTCCTGCCCGATCTGCCGGCTCATCTCCGCCATGAAGCCGGACCACAGCTTGCAGGAACGGTTGGTGTGGACCAGCAGTCCTTCCACGTTGTTGTCCTTGCAGAGTTTGACCCGCTTGTCTCTGGCTTTCTCCAGGTTGATCGCGTTCGGCACGCTGCAGTACGCGCGGATCATCCCCTCGAAGGAATCGTATTCAAATCCGAACGCATCCGCGTAGATCGTCGTGACCATGTTGATACCGCGGTCCTTCAGTCCTCTGGAGGTGACCCTCAGATACGGCCAGCAGGCGATTCCCTCGAACATGACACGGTATTTTTCCTCCGCGCGGAACGTGCTCTCGCCCTTCTCGTGGTTCTCTTTATACTCCTTCAGCAGGACCTCCATCGCCTCCCCGGCTTCCTGCTTGCCGCGGGCGGTGACCATGACCGCCATGTGGTTGAGAAGATCGAATCCGTTGAACGGCGACGGCGTGTACTTCGCCTGCGCGGTCGCCTCCAGCCACATCCGGCTGGCTTTGCAGCTGAATCCGGTCACTTCCCTGAATTTCTCGTCGTCCCACTTCAGTCCGAACAGATCCTCCAGCTGGTGGACCGCATCCCAAAACTGCCCGGTCACGTAGGCGATCTCCGCGTCGGAGACCTCGTAATCCGGATTGAACGGGATGTCCAGCATGATCATCGGGATGTCCAGCTCGATCGCGAGGTTCTCGTACCACTTGATCATGCAGTTGCAGATGTTGTTGCAGCACAGCAGCACGTCCGGCATGGCGACATCCTGCTCCGGACATTCCTTGAGCTTCGCGTACGCCATGCTGATCCTCGCATACGCGCAGATATCGCTTGAGTATCCGTCCGCTTCCGCGACGGCGCACATGCGCTCGCCGGCGCCCCTCGCGGCAATCCCGGCTGCCTGGTTTTCCGGATAGGCGGTCGCGAGTCCCAGCGTCTCCGGGATCTCCACCGGGAAGTTGCTGGAAACCCACGCGACCGGCTTCCCCTGTTTTTTCGCCTCGATCGCCGTCGCGAACGCGTCGGAAGCGATCTTGCCGAGCTTGTACTTCGCCGAATTCGGATCAACCGGACGGCGCGGTTTTCTGACTTCTTCTGCCATAGTTCCCTCTCGTTTATTCTCTTTCAGCTTCTGCTCATCCTGCTCACTTCTGCAGCTGACGGTATGCGTATGCCGCGGCGCCGAGCGCACCGAAATACTGCGCCCGCGGATCAAATAAGAGCTCCGTCTCAAGCCGCTGCTCGAGCGCCTTTCGGACGCCTTCGTTCTTTGCGACGCCGCCGGAAATGCAGATCGGCGGTGTCACACCGGCTCTCCTCGCCAGCGCGACGACCCGCGCGGCGACGCTCTCGCAGATGCCCGCGACGAGATCCGTCCGATCCACGCCGTTCGCCAGCTGGCTGATAACCTCCGACTCCGCGAAGACCGTACAGGTGCTGGAGATTGACGCCGGCTGCATGGACTTCACCGCGCAGGCGCCCAGTTCATCCACATCCATTCGGAGGATGCCCGCCATCACCTCGAGGAACCGTCCGGTCCCCGCCGCGCACTTGTCGTTCATGACGAAATTGGACATCCGCCCGCTCTCCGTCAGGCAGATGACCTTTGCGTCCTGCCCGCCGATGTCGATGATGGTGCGGACGTCCGGGAAGATCAGCCTGCTGCCCAGCGCATGGCAGGTCAGTTCGCTGACCTCCGCATCGGCGCCTTCATAGCGGTTGCGTCCGTAACCGGTCACGACCGTCCGGGTGACTTCTTCCGGCAGGATCGGCGCCTTTTCCCAGAGCGCCCCCAGCGCCTCGGCAGGCCCCTCCGTCCCGAGCCCGCCCGTCCGGAGGCTCATGGCGAGGATCTCCGAGCCGTCCCGGAGCAGCGCACATTTCGATGTGGTCGAACCGATATCGATCCCGAGCGTGATCATCGGAAACCTCCTTACACTGCTTTCACTTTCTTAAAAGAATCGATCATCAGCGGCACGACTTCAAAGAGATCGCCGGCGATCCCCCAGTCCGCCCCTTCAAAGATCTGCGCCTTCTCATCCTTGTTGACCGCGATGATGTACTCCGATTCCTGCATGCCGGACTTGTGCTGGATCGCGCCGGAAATTCCCAATGCGATGTAGAGCTTCGGGCGGACCGTCTTGCCCGTCTGCCCGATCATGTGCTCTTCGCCGAGCCAGCCCGCATCGACGACCGCGCGGGACGCTCCGACGACCCCGCCGAGGAGCTCCGCGAGCTCTTCCGCCAGCGCGATCCCGCGCTTCGCGTCCTTCGCGATCCCGCGTCCGACCGCGACGATGCACTCCGCCCCGGTCAGGTCGACGGCGGCCTTTGCCTCCTTGACGACCTCGAGAACTTCCGTCCGGATGTCCGCCTCGTCCAGTTCAAACGCAGGGTGGATCAGCTTGACGGCCTTCGCGCCGATCTCGTCAAACGGCATTTTCTTCAGGACGCCCGGCCGGACGGTCGCCATCACAGGCCGGAATGCCGGGCACAGGATCGTCGCCATCAGGTTGCCGCCGAACGCCGGCTTCGTCATCTTGAGGCTGCTTTTGATGTCGTACGCCTCGTCGTCAAAAGTCAGGCTGTCAACATCCAGTGAGGAGCCGGTCCTGAGATACTCGATGTATTCCGCCAGATCCGCGGCGAGATGCGTGCAGTCCGCGCAGAGCCCGGTCTGAAGCCGCGCAGCGCATCTCGGCGCGAGGTCCCGGCCGATGCTCGAGGCGCCAAACAGCAGGATCTCCGGTTTGAGTTCTCTCACCGCCTGTTCAACAACTTTGGTATAGCCGTCCGTCGTATATTCTTTCAGCAGCGGACTGTTATAGACATACACCTTCTCCGCGCCGTATCCGCCCAGCTCCGCGGCGATCCCGTCCACATCATCCCCCAGCAGGAGCCCGCAGAGCTCTGCTCCGAGTTCGTCCGCGATCCTGCGGCCTTCGGAAAGCAGTTCATACGCCGTCGGCATCATCACGCCCTGCCGCTGCTCGCAAAACACCCAGACATTTCTGAAAGCGGCGATTTCTTTACTGTTGTAAGCCATGTTCGTTCTCCTTTCAGATGATGTGGCTGTCCGCCAGGATGCGCGCGAGCCTGTCTGTCGTTTCCCTGCCGTTGCCCTCGAGCATCATGCCCGCGCTCTTGGCCGGCGGGGCAAAGGACAGGCAGATGATGGTCGGAGAACCCTCCAGCCCGATCGTCGCCAGATCGATCAACGGGTGATCTTTGAGCGCGTCAAAGTCCATGATCTTCAGCGGCTTTTCCCAGCACTCGATCGTGCCCCGGACGGTCATGTATCTCGGCTTATTGAGTTCCCGGATGCAGGTGATCAGACAAGGCGTCTTTGTCCGGACAGTCATATAGCCGTCTTCCAGCATCCTCTTGACGGTCAGCGTGTTTCCGTCCTTGCTGATTGCGCCTGCGCAGGTGACCTGCGGCAGACCCAGCCGCTCCGCGATCTGCGGCCCGACCTGCGCGGTATCTCCGTCAATCGACTGCTGGCCCGTGAAGATGACATCGTCTTCATCAAGGCCGTAGGTGTCGATCGCGGCCGCCAGGATCTGCGAAGTCGCGTACGTATCGGAACCGGCAAACTCCCTTGCCGAAATCAGCACGGTCTCATTCACGCCCATCGCGAGGAGCTCTCTGAGCATCGGCTCCGCCTGCATCGGCCCCATGGTGAAGGTGACGACCTTGCAGCCGGTTTCATCCTTCAGCCGGAGCGCGGCTTCCACGGCATTCAGATCGTCCGGATTGATGATTGTCTGCATGGACTTCCGGTCCAGCGTCCCGTCCGCATTTACCACGACCTTGCCCGTGGTGTCAGGGACCTGTTTGACTGTAACCATGATCTTCATCTTGTTTCTGTCCTCCTTCCCTACCTCAGCAGACTGCCGGAAACGACGAGCTGCTGGACCTGGCTGGTGCCTTCAAAGAGCGTGAGGATCCGGGCATCCCGGTACAGACGCTCCACGCGGTACTCCCGAATGTAGCCGTATCCGCCGTGGATCTGGACCGCTCTGTAGGCGTTTCGGTTCGCCATCTCGCAGGCGTAATACTTCGCCATCGAGCAGGCCGCGCCGGCGCCCGGGTCTCCCGCGTCCTTGAGCATCGCGGCGTGGTACGTCAGCTGGCGGGCCGCCTCGAGTTCCGTCTGCATGTCGGCGATCATGAAGCTTATCGCCTGGAAATCGGCGATGCGCCGCCCGAACTGCTTTCTTTCCTTTGCGTATTTGACGGCTTCATCCAGACAGGCCTGTCCGACGCCGACACCGTTGGCCGCGGTCCCGAGCCGCCCGCCGTCGAGCGTCTTCATCGCGAACTGGAACCCCTTGTGGAGCGGTCCCAGCAGGTTTTCCTTCGGCACCCGGACGTCCTCAAAGACCACATCGGACGTCGGATAGCTCCGGATCCCCATCTTGTCTTCATGCGCGCCCGTGGACACGCCCGGGCTCTTCATGTCGACGATGAACATGGAGATCCCTCTGGCTCCCTTCTGGCGCAGGTCGGTCCTCGCGAACGCGATGATCCAGTCCGCAATCGGCGCGGCGGAGGTGAAGCACTTCCTGCCGTTCAGGATAAAACAATCCCCGTCTTCGACGGCGGTCGTCGTCATTCCGCCGGCATCCGATCCGGCGCCCGGCTCGGTGAGCCCGAAGCAAAGGATTTTCTCGCCTCTCGCGACCTGCGGCAGGTAAAACTGCTTTTGTTCTTCCGATCCTGCCAGCATCAGCGGGCCGCCACCGAGGGAATTCGAAGTGTTGGCGTAGATTGCCAGCACAAGATCGCCTCTGGCAAGCTCTTCGGCCATCAGCGCGTAGCTCAGGTTGTCTCCGCCCGCTCCGCCGTACTCCGCAGGGATCTTGGTCCCCATAAAGCCGGCTTTTGCCATCTTGTGAAAGATGTCCCAGTTGAATTCAGCGGTCCGGTCCAGTTCATCCTGCAGCTCCCGGGTGAACTCCGTTTCCGCGAACTGCCGGAAAAGCTTTCGCTGCAAGGCGTGCTTCTGATCCAAAATCATGATTTCCTCCTGTCTGCTCGTCCGCATCGGGAATCCGCACCGACTGTCCGGCACCGATCCCCGATTTATCAAAGCAGGCTGCCCTGCATGGGCAGCCCGTTAACGATCTTTCCTGTGGCAGGGCCTATTTCTCCACCGGCTTCTCGCAGAAGATCTCGACCCTCTCGCCGGCCGGTCCGCGGAAGAACCCGAACCGCAGCGGATAATACTCCCCATCCTTCATCGGCGGAGCGAAGTCGATCAGCTCGTCCGTCACTTCGTATCCGGCATTCCGGACCTTCTCCATCAGCGCGTCCGGTTCATCCGTAGCGATCGCAAAATGAGCTACCGGACCTGCCTGTGCGCTTCCGTCTCCATCCGGGAAGATCTCCAGCACTGCGTTGCCGAACGACAGCAGGGTGTTTCCGAGCGACTGATGCGCGTATTCCAGTCCGAGGAACTCGGTGTAGAACGCGATGACCTTCTCATACTCTTCCGGCAGTACGCTCATGGATACGTGGTGAAGTCCTTTGATAAATTCCATTTTTATCCTCCTTGCTTTTCATCTCAGAAAGCTTACACGCATTCGGATCTCATGATCCGGCGATAACAGTTTTTCAGCAATTTAATTATATTACGTATTATGTATTTGCCCTCATCGGTCTAATGGAATAAGGTTATCGCATTTTACCAATAACAAGCGCCTTGTTGATTCTGCAAGTCTCCTCGGATATAATTGTTTCAGGAGGGATGAACCATGAATTCCGAGCAGATCAAGTGCTTTCTGACCGCTGCGAATTGCCTGAATTTTTCCGAAGCGGCCCGGCAGCTCTACATCTCACAGCCGACCATCAGCAAGCAGATCCGCATGCTCGAAAACGAGCTCGGCGTCTCTTTGTTTGAACGAAACGGCTCCTCCATCCGCCTGACGGAGATGGGTGAACTGTACACCGACTGCTTCCGCGAGATCACCGCGATCCTGGAGTATTATCAGGCCCTCTCCCGTCAGTCCTCGCCGGATTCCCCAACGCTGCGGGTCGGCATCCTGGAAGGCATCGATGTCAGCGAATACCTGATGCCGGTCTTTACTCTGATCGAGGAGATCGAGCCGGGGCTCACGGTAGAACCGGCCTTTTCATTCCTACCGCATAAAGAACTCAACGCCCGCCTCACAAACCGCACGATTGACGTCGGCGTCACCCTCCATGAGGAGATCGTGCGCAGCAACAACTTCGATTACATCATCCTCACGACGCTGAAGCACGGCATCGTCGCGCACAAGGCCATCGACATAGAGACCGACGGAAAGCTTGATCTCCGGAAGATCCGGGCGCAGGATTTCTATCTCACCAATGACGGAGGCATCGGCTATAAAGCGTATTTCAAAAAGCTGATGGATCGCTTCGATCTCGATAAAAACCGTCTCCGCTTCGTGCCGAACAACGAAACGCAGCTCATGTGCGTCGAATCCGGCATCGGCATCACCGGGAGCAGCATGACGCCCCGCATCCGGAACAATCCGGACCTTCGTTTCTACGAAGACTGCTTCTACACGTCGACCATCGTCGCTGTCTGGGATCAGAACAACCACAGCCGCGCGAAGGAGATCTTCGCGAAGGCGGCCCGCCGATACTCGCGGGAGCGAAAACGCCTTTAGCTCCGGTCATCCGTCTTCCGGTCAATTACGAAAAGGCAGGGAAAGATCGTCTTCCTCAGAACGGTCTTTCTCCTGCCTTTTTCAGTTATCAGTTACACGGATCGATCCTGCCTACGGTCTGGCAAAACGCATGCAGGTCGGTGTCAGAACGTCGACAACGCAGCAGACATCGGAAAGCTTGCCGGTCTCTGCGTCCACCGCGTAGGATTCCAGCTTGTTGCGGACCTTCTGCCCGGTGACGAAGAACTTGCCGTTCGGGCTGAGCTCGACGCCTCTCGGCTCGAGGCCGCCGATCTTCTTGATCTGGACGAGTTCGAGCTTGCCGCTCTCCGCATCGACCTTGTAGACCGCGATGCTGTTGTCGCCTCTGTTGCCGGCGTAGACGTAGGTACCGCACTTGCTGATGGTGATGTCCGAAGGCGCGTTCACCGATTCGCTGTCTTCTTCGAGCGAAGCGATTGTCTGGATCTCCTTGAAGGTCTTGGTCTCCAGATCCACCGCAAAGGCGGTCACGGAGTTTTCGAGCTCGTTGGTCGCATAGAAGTACGGCAGCGTCGGATGCGTCGCGACGTGTCTCGGGCCGGAACCCAGTCTGCAGACCTGACGGTCGAGGATGACGAGCTTTTCGTTCTCATAATCAATCTCGAAGATATAGACGGAGTCCGTTCCGCGCTCGCAGACGACGCCGATCCCGTTCTTGAAGAAGCGGACGCAGTGCGCGTGCGGCGAGTTCTGCAGGATGAAAGCCGGAGCCTGCTGCTTGCCCGGATATCCGTGGTTGGCCTTGGCCGGATCATCCTTGTAGGAGAGGAAGCTGCCCTCGCCCTCGAAGGTGTAGATGTCGATTGGCTCGCCCAGACCGCCGTCCTCGCGGACCGGGAACAGTACGAGGTTCGCGTCATCCCAGACGACTTCCGCCGTGATCTTGCCGTCCGCCTGCTTTCTGAACTTGGTCACGCCGTCCAGCGTACCGTGGTTGACCACGCAGAGGTACTTGCCGGTCGGATCCAGACTGCAGAACATCGGGCCCGCACCCATCGACGGAACGACATTGATCTCGCTGAGGGAGCCGTCCTCGTTGATCTTCAGCGCCGTGATGAGACCGCCGGCATGGAATTTGCCGCCGTAGGTCATCAGTTCATTGGTCACATACATATATTTCGAATCTTCCGAGACGAACATCACGGCCGGTTCCTCATCCTTGTACACGCCCAGCTTTTCCATCGCGCCGGTCTCCTGATCAAAGGACAGGATCGAGATGCCCTCTCCTTCCCCGCCGCCTGCTGCGCCCGGGCCCCAGCAGCCGACATACAGATACAGCTTATCGCTCATGTTTATGTCCTCCTTGATTTAAACATAATACGTAATTCCTATTTATAGTTATAGCACATTCTTTGGGAAGATACAATAATCTACATTCGGCGAAATGCGTTTTATTTTTTGCAAACAGACAGAAAGAACAGCATCTTCCGGCACACGATCCCGGATAGCGCGAATGCCCGCCTCTTCATGGCTTTCTTTTTTGATGCAGACCATTTATAATAGATACCGCGGTCAGAAACCGGCCGCAAATAGCTGGATAAACGAGGTCAACCATGAAGCTGAAACCGATCTATTCTGAAGACTCCAACTGCCGCGACTGCTACAAGTGCGTCCGGACCTGCCCGGTCAAGGCGATCCGGATCCGGGACGCGCATGCCGAGATCATGCACGACCGATGCACCTATTGCGGCATCTGCATCGACCAATGTCCGAACGGCGCCAAGCAGATCCGAAACGACGTGGATCTCGCCAGAATGGCGCTCCTGTCCAGACGCAAAGTCATCGCTTCGGTCGCTCCTTCCTTCGTGTCGGAATTCGCCGGCCGGCAGGAGCAGTTCATCCGCGCGCTGTACCAGCTGGGATTCGACGCGATCTCCGAAACGGCGATCGGCGCCGCGCTCGTCTCCGAAGCACTCGATCTGTATCTGGCGGAGCACGGCGAAGCGCCGTTCATTTCGACTGCCTGCCCTTCCGTCGTCGAACTGGTCCGGAAGTACTGTCCGGACCGCGTCCGTGATCTGGCACCGGTCCCTTCTCCGCTTCAGACGCACTGCGCCTATCTCCGGCACCTGTACGGAGATGACATCAGCATCGTTTTTATCGGTCCGTGCATCGCGAAAAAGGTCGAAGCGGATGAATATCCGGGCTATCCGGATGTAGCCCTGACGTACCGGGAAGTCCGGGGCTGGTTTGAAGAAGAAGGAATCGATCCGGATACCGTCGATACCGGCATTCCGGTCGAATTCGTCCCGTGCAAAGCCGGGCGGGCGGGGATCTACCCGGTCGAAAACGGGCAGATTGAGACCTCACGTGTCTGGATGAACCGTTTCTTTGAGCAGGACGCCCTCGCTGTTTCCGGGATGGAGCGGATCATGCAGTCCCTCAGCGCGCCTCGAACGGCGGATTTCCTGGAGACGCTCAACTGCAGCGGCGGCTGCATCAACGGCCCGGGAACGCTGAACAGCAGTTCCGATATCCTGCGCAAACGGGCGCTAGCGAACTACGTCATGACCCGGCTGAGCGAACCGGACATCTTCACAGGCGATCCGGCATTCGCGAAGGAAGTCCTGCAAAAGGGCTATGGGATCATCCGCGCGGACCAGCCGGATGCCCGTCAGGTCACCGGCAGCGATTATACGGAAGCCGAGATCCGGGACGCTCTTCTCCGGCTCGGCAAGGCAGAGCCGAAGGATGAACTCAACTGCAGCGGATGCGGTTATGCGACCTGCCGGGATATGGCGAAGGCGCTCCTCGCGGGCTTCGCCGAACCGGAGATGTGCGTGACCAAAATGCGCAAGGATGCGGAGAGCAAGGTCGACATCCTGCTGTCCACCATCCCGCACGGTGTCGTGATCGTCGACAGCGACCTCGGCATCGTTGACTGCAACAAGTGTTTCATCGAGATTTTCGAGGATTTCCCGGAGGAATTTCTGACCCGCGACGGTCTCCGGTCTTTCCGCGGGATGCCGGTCGAAACGTTCGTGCCGTTCTCGGAAAAATTCCGCGAACAGTTCTTCATGAACCGGCCGGCGCAGTATCGGTTCCGCCACAACGGCAGGGTCATGCGCGTCACCTTCTTCCTCGTGGAGAGCCGGCTTCTGCTCGGCGCGTTGTTTGAGGATATCACGACTCCGGTCATCCGGCGGGAAGCGATCATCGAAAAGACCGAGGAAGTCCTCTCCAAATCGCTCAATACCGTCCAGCGCATCGCTTCTCTCCTCGGAGAAAACGCGGCGGAGACGGAGATCGTGCTGAATTCCATCCTGGAGGAATTCAACATGAATGCCGATCCTTCTCAGGATCACGGCCTGATCAGAGAGAACAGCGAGGACAACATCTGATGAATGACATCTGCATCGACATCGATTATTCACAGGTATACAAGCATGGGCAGCGGATCGGCGGAGACGTCTTCCTCCTGAGCAAAAGCGACGCCGGCAACATCGTGACCGCGACGCTTTCCGACGGCCTCGGGAGCGGCGTCAAAGCCAACGTCCTCGCCTCCCTGACCACACATATGGCGAACAAGATGTCCTTCTCCGCCATGGACATCAATCGCTCCGCCGAGATCATCATGGACACCCTGCCGGTCGACCGGGAAAAAGGCATCAGCTATTCAACCTTCACGATCGCGCGGGTGACCTTTTCGGACGACAAGTCCTATATCCACGTCAGCCTGATCGAATACGACAATCCTGAGAGCCTGCGGTTTCGCGGCGCGGACCCGCTCAACTGGGACCGGACCGCCAACACGCTGAACCGGCAGAAGGCGGTCAAGAAAGAAACGGTCTATTCGTCTGAATTCGATCTGCAGCCCGGGGACCGGCTCATCTATTTCAGCGACGGCGTTGCGCAGTCGGGCGTCCGACTCGGCTCGGTCGTCTATGACGAGGCGCGCGGCGTCTATACGTTCAAACAAAAAGCCCCGGATGCCGGAACATCCGAGGTCGGTCCGCAGGGCTGGGGCGTCGACAGCGTCCGGGAATTCGTGCTGCACCTCCCCTCGAGCAGCAATATCAAGCAACCGCTGAGA
>CAYLSR010000009.1:0-16913 GCA_964385855.1 uncultured Mogibacterium sp. | reverse complement strand
ACCGTGGAGTACGATGCAAACGGCGGGACCGTTTCACCGGCCGCGGGGCATACCGCTGCTTCCGATGGTCTGATCACCGGCCGGGCGGACAGCTCGGACGCCGTCAGTTTCGGAGAGCTGTGGAGCCCGGCACAGGCCTCCCGGTTCGGCCTGACGCGCGGGGGCTATGTCTTCGGCGGCTGGTCCGACAGCCCGTCCGGCGATGGCGCGTATTACGACCCGGATGGCAGCTATGACCTGACGGAAGGCTGGGATGGTTCGGTTGACGGGACGCTCCGGCTGTACGCGGTCTGGCATCCGATCGAAGCGGATGAGGCGGAGATCATCGTCGGAAAGACGGTGACGGCGGTCAGCGGGACGGACACCTTCCGGTTCCGCATCGAGGCGATCAAAGGATGGCACCACGAAAACGAGCACACGGAGCGGTCCGGACAGGAGATCCCGGCAGCGGAAGTGCCGATGCCGGAGGGCACCGCGGACGGCAGTACGGTCAAGGAAATCGAGATCACGGGGTTTCAGGGACACCGGGGACTTCTCCTGACGGAGAGCACGGGCCGGATCCGGTACGAGTACCCGGGGTGGTATCTGTACCGGCTCTCCGAGGTGCTGCCGGAGACGCCGGAACAGGGGATGAAGTATGACGAGACCTCCTACTTCGCGGTCGTCTATGTGGAGTATTCGGAGGCGGAGGGGTATGCCGTCCGGGTCCGGAACATCACGGCCTGGCACAATAACGCCGGCGCTTCGGGGAACCTCCCGGAGCTGTCCGATATCGCCGCGCTCCCGGACAACGGCGGAGAAGCGGCGAAGACGAATG
The DNA here is from genome assembly GCA_964385855.1 of uncultured Mogibacterium sp. Lineage (GTDB taxonomy): Bacteria > Bacillota > Clostridia > Peptostreptococcales > Anaerovoracaceae > CAYLSR01. Next base: position 16,096 of record CAYLSR010000009.1, on the reverse strand, counting down.
ACCGGAAGGGTGTTTTCGGCAAAGTCGGAGCCGGCATCAACACGCTGGATGCGTACCGGTTCTAGAACGATCAGCAGACCGGGACCTTCCGGCTCAGCAAGCAGGTGGCCGGCTCGCTGGGAGACCGGACGAAGAACTTTGAATTTGAGATCCGGTTCACCGGGCTGGGTGCGCATAATGCCTATCCGATCATGAGCGACGGCGCCGTACCGGTGGATGGATTTACCGGGGAGACCTTCGAATCGGACGGAGACGGATGCGCGACGCTCCGGGTCCTTCTCAGGGATGACGCTTCCGTAGAGGTGGAGGGCATCCCGCCCGGCGCGGGCTTTGAGGTCACGGAGGCGGCCTGCGATCACCGGGCAGCCTTTGAAGTCCGGAGCCTGCAGCAGGGGCAGATCCGCTCGGACGAGAACCGCGCGGCATTTGAACCGCTTTCAACAGGGGTGCAGCAGATGACTGCGAAAGACACGTATACGGTAGCATTTGTGAATGAACGGGATCTGGCATCCAACACCGGTGTGCTGTCGTACGGGGTGCCGGCCGTGAGCGGGATCATCCTGCTCGCGTGCGGATCGCTGATCCTGAGGAGGAGAGGAAACGACATCGATGAATCCTGAGAAGACCTGCGAGGACAGGCTCGACAGAAGCATCCTGTGGCTGCGACGGGCCGGCAGAGGTTCGGAGAAGTGCTTTCTGCTGCTGCTTCTGCTGTTCACAGCGCTCATCGGGTCCACCGTCTGGGATCTGTACCGGTATACCGGCCGGGGGATCCGCAGCGCTCCGTACCGGGACTTTGAGGCGCTGCTCGCGGAGAATCCGGATGCGGTCGCCTGGATCCGCCTGGACGGCACCAACATCGACCATCCGGTCGTGCAGGGCGAGGACAATTTCTATTATCTGGATAAAGACTTTCAGGGCAACGATTATGCCGGGGGCTGCCTGTTCCTGGATGCGAGCTGCGATCCCGGCTTCCGGGATCCGTACAACATCGTTCACGGTCATCACATGGCTCGCGGAGCGATGTTCGGCGATCTGGCGAAGTATGCGGAGGAGCGGTTCTTCCGGGAAAACAGCACCGGCGTCCTGCTGACCCCGGACGCGGTATACGAGCTGACCGTCATCGGGGAGATGACGGCGGATGCCTACGACGGTGCGGTCTATACTGTCGGCGGGGGCAGCGGAAGCCTGATCGAACTTCAGGACAGGTGGACGCTGACCCGGGCGTTCTCGTGGGAGGAAGGGGATCGGCTGCTGCTCCTGTCGACCTGCTCGGGAGATATGACAAACGACAGGATCGCGGTCTTCTGCAGGATGCGCTTCGTGCGCCCGTTCAGCCGGACGGACAATCTCAGGGAGGAGAGTTTATGATCGTTAAGAAAAAGGAGCCGGACGTTCCGGCTCAGGCTGCCGAGGAAGAAGTGCTGGAGTACATCCGGACGGTCCGCCTCCGGAGGAAGCTCATGGGCATCGATGAAGCGGAACTCTGGGCGGTCCTCTCGAACATCCAGCGGTACTACGCCGTCCGGGAGCGGGAGCGCCGCGCCGCGGAGCAGGCGGAAAAAGCGTATCTGCAGGAGCAGCTCCGGGAGCGGGAGCAGGAGGTCCTCAGCCTGAAGAAAAAGCTCATTCTGGCGTTGAAAGGAGCCGGTCATGGGATTTCTGCAGGGTGATGCGCTGAGCCGGGCGATCCGGATCCGGCGAAAGCGAGGCGAACGGGCGCTCCTGGCGAAACAGATGGTGCTGCAGACGCTTGGGCTGATGCTCCTCCTGAGCATCGTCTTCAGTCAGTTTTTCGGGCTGACGATCGCAAAAGGCAACGAGATGTACCCGGCGATCCGGGAGGGCGATGTGCTGCTCTACGAGCGCCGGGCCGGACATCTGAACGGGGAAGCCGTGCTCTACGAGCATGCCGGCGAGCAGCACCTGGGGCGGATCGAGGCGGTGGCCGGCGCGGTCATCGATGAGACCGGCGACCATCAGATCACCATCGACGGCAATTATCAGCCGGTCCAGGAGCGGGCGGGGATCTTTTACAGAACGTACGTGAAGGAGGGCGGCGCCTTGAAACTGCCGCTCGTGATCGATCGGGGAGCGTATTTCATACTATGTGACAACAGAGAGCGGGCTTCTGACAGCCGGGCATTCGGACCGGTGCCGGAAGCCGATGTCCGGGGGCGGATCATCATGGTCCTCCGCCGCCGGATGATCTGAGCGGGAGATTTAAAATATGGTTCAACGGAAAATCCAGATCATTATCGCGGTCCTGTGCGGGTTCGTGCTGTTCCTGTGCGGCTTTTGCAGCGCACAGGCACTGGACGGAGAGGCTTTTGCGGCCGGGGTCCGCATCCCGGTGCGGTTTATCAGTTCGGGTGCCGGCGAAAGCGCCCGGGCGGTCTTCTCCCTGCAGGCGGAGGACGAAGGCGCACCGATGCCCGCGGGATGTGCTGCCCGCGAGATGACGGTCACCATCCGGGGGGAAGGGACTGCTGATTTCGGCGAGATCCGGTACACCCGGCCGGACCTCTATCACTATACGGTGCGCAGGAGCGGTGGCGGAAGCGGCGCGCTCGCGGCGGACCGGAGCGTTTATCATGTGACGGTCGCCGTGCTGAGAGACGGGACGGCGAGCCTCATGGTGCAGAAGGATGGAGAGGACGCGAAGTCGGATCAGATCGTATACCGGGACAGATACGGGACCGGCGTCCGACCGGAGACGGGCGACCCGGCAGGCCCTGTCGAGGCCGCAGGCCTCCTTTTGTCGGCGTGTATCGGTCTTTGGTGCGTCCGGACCGGATTTCAGAGAGGAGGAGAGGAAGATGAGAGCTGAGAAGATAGGGATGGTCGCGCTGCTGACCGCGGTGCTGATCCTGCCCGCCGCGGTCTGGGGGACGGAGCGTTCGGAGGAAGACAGCCCGCCGCCGGAGATCCTGCAGGAACAGCAGGCAGAAGAACCGCAGTCGGAGGAGGATACAGCGGTCCGGGAACCGGAAGAGGACGCTGCGGCCGAAGACGTTCCGCCGGCAGAAGAGCCCGCGGAGGACGATACGGGTGACGCATCGGAAGCGGAGGAAGTCTCGTCGGGCGAAGACGTAAATTCCACGGGGGATCCGGAGAATGGGGCGGAGGAAGCTTTGGAAACCGATCCGGACGGCGGCGGAGAGGCCGGCGCGCTCTACAGCCCGTCCATGGATTCGACGGGTGCGCGCTTTGACGGAGCTGCGGGCAGATCCGGAGGAACGGCAGCCGGGGAGGAGAGGATCAATGGTGCGAAAAACAGCGATTAGAAGGGCGGCTCTGCTGATGCTCTGCGGGCTCATGCTCTTTCTGACGAGGCTTCCGGCTTATGCGGGGACGAGGGATCTTGTGGTACTGAATGACAGCGGGAACGGCGAGGTGTTTGCCGCGCTCGAAACAAATTACGTCAAGATCGATCACATCGGTCTTTCCAACGCGATCATCCTCAGCGGCGAGGGCATGAAGATCATTCGGGGGCAGGAGGGATCCGCGTGGAGGAGCACGAACCAGCTGCTGGTCTACGAGGGGAAGGTGCGGTTCGGGACGTCAAAAAAGACCTCCAAAAAGAACGCGGTGACGGCATCCAACACGCTGCCGGCTTTTACGCTGAAGTTTCCGGAGGGAGCGCTGCTGGCGGACGGGACGCGGGCGGACGTCATCCTGACGGTGGAGGACTGGCATGTGGAGCTCGGCAACAGCTTCAACACGCGGATCGGCAACGCCACGACGGTCCGGGTGCCGATCTTCATCTCCGCCGGCACAGACGGCAGGAGCCTGCTCTACGCGGTCACACCGCCTAAGACATCCTTTGACAGGTGGAATTACACGGCATCTGATTACAGCTCCGGCGCGGCGACCGCAATGCGGGTCCGGACCAACATCCGGATCACGGAATGCGCTCCGGGCAGCGAGGTCGGGACGCCGATCGACGCGGCCCTGTTTCCGTCGATGCTCATCGGCTTTTACGATCTGGACGTCCGGGACAACACGATCCGCAGCGGCGCTTCCTACGCGGAGCAGTACAACGGCACCTATGCGGAGGGGGTCGAACCGGTTTCCGGCTGGAAAAGCCCGATCGCGCTCGCGCCGGCAAACGGCAGCGGCATCGAGAACCGGTGCCTGGTCAACACGCAGATCCGCGGGGAGAACATCCGGATCAAAGGAGACGGAGACCGGTTCCGGCTGCTGGAACGCGCCACCGGAAGCACCAACGACACCAACACCTATTACAGCGGACTGATCGCGTCCGTGGAGCCTCAGGGCTTCACGCATTACTGGACGGGCTCCGTGGCGGGAGGAAAGAGCTATAACGGCTGCATGGGGACGGTCCTCGCCGGTCAGCCGACCGTCTCGGTCCGGGCAAAGCGGGGGGCCGGCGGAGAACTGGATCTGTCGGGCCTCGATCGGTGGAACAGCACGACCTATCTGATGAACAGCGCCGCAAGCTACACCTACCGGCCTGCAGAGGGCTACACGGTAAAGGGGCTTTTGGTCGATGGCGTTGAACAGGAGCTGACCGACGAACAGCGGACCGCCGGCGGCAGCTATGAATTTGAGCGGCTCAACAAGTATCCGCTGCCGCAGCGCTCCATCCGGAACGGCCAGGTCCTCGAGGCCTCGGAGAGCGGCTACTATACGATCGAGGCCCGTTTCCGGCGGGATCCTGCCTTTGTCGTGTCGAAAATCTGCGACCGGCAGGCCGTGCATCTCGGCAGTGAAGAACCGGTTTCCTACAGAATTCTCGTCACGCAGATCCATGCGGACGCTTCCGGGGGCACTTGCTTGATTGAGGATGATCTGGTGCAGGGGCTGCTTTCGCCGGTGGAGGGTTCGCTGCAGATCGAGGTAAGCGAGGGCGGTTACGAGATCCTGCAGGCGGATGAAGACGGCTTGAAGATCCGGTTCGACACGCCGGAGGCTTCCGGGCGGGAGCAGACGATGGAGATCCGTTATCAGGCTGCCGTCCGGTGGGATCGCTATACCGGGGGAGAGATTCCCAACCGGGTGATTGCGGGGCCTTCCGAAGCGGAGAACGCGCTGGAGGTCCTGACGGACCTCATCCTCGCCAAAGATGTCCGGGGAACGTTGAGGGACACCTCCAAGCGGTTTGAATTCACGGTCGCGCTCAGCGGTCTCCGGCCGGAAACGTCGTACCGGCTGTCAAGGGAGGGCGGCGGTGAACTGTACCGGGTAAAAGCGGGGAAGAAGACGGCAGACGGGTTTCAGGCGGATGAGACCGGCGCCGCGAACATCGTGGTCCGGTTGAAGGGCGGCCAGCAGATCCGGTTAGCGGATCTGCCGTGCGGGTGCAGCTTTCAGGTGACGGAAGCGCCGAGCGACCACTTCGCGTCCTATGCGATCACCGGCGACGGGGAAGACCCCGGGATCGTGACGGCTTCTGACGCGAATACCGTGAACCGCGCGGCGCTCGCGACCGCGGAGGAGACGATCGACCCGGGGGACGGCGTCCAGACCGTGACCTTTACCAATACGCGGGACACCGGGGTGATCACGGGGCTTCGGCTGCCTTCGATCCGGCAGGCCGTGGTACTGGCGGCCGCGGGCCTTTTCGCCTGCAGCGTCATGATCGTCAGGCGCCGCAGGAACGACGCCGGCAGCGCGAAGCCAGGCTTCCGCGACAAATAAAAGAGGACATCCGCCGGGATGTCCTCTGCCGGTTCGGCCCGGCTGCTAATAGGTTTTGGCCTCGATCTCGCCTCTGAGCACTCTGAGCGCGCCCTCGGCGAGGGACTTCATCTCTTCTTCGCCCGGGAACACATAGACCGGCGCGAGATCGCCGATGTAATGCTTGATCCTGTCGACCATCTCCTTGCTGTAAGCGATGCCGCCCGTCATGAAGATGCCGTCGACCTTGAAGCACATCGCCGCGGCCATCTCGCCGACGCACTTGGCGTGCTGATACGCGAACGCCTCGAAGATGAGTGCGGCTTCCTCGTTGCCGGATTCCGCCATCGCCTGGACTTCTCTCATATCACTGGTGCCGAGATAGGAGAACACGCCGCCTTCTCTCTTGAGCGTGAACTTGATGTCGTTCTTGCTGCGGCCGGAGAAGCAGTAGTCCACCAGCTGGTTGGTCGGCAGGTGCCCGCTCCGGTCCATCGAGAACGCGCCTTCCTCGCTGCAGTCGTGGATCTCGACGCAGCGGCCCTTTTCGTGTGCCGCGACGGAGGTCCCGCCGCCGAGGTGGATCCCGATCAGATTGAGCTCTTCATACGGTTTGCCGATCGCCTTCGCGCACTTGCGGGCGACCGCTTTCTGGTTGAGCGCGTGGAAGCGGCTGATCCGCTCCATCCCCTTGAAGCCGGAGACTCTGGCCACATCCGTGAACTCGTCCGTCGAGACCGGATCGCAGAAATAGGCCGGGATGCCGTATTCATCGTGGATTGCCTTGGCGATGACCATGCCGAGTCCGTGCGGCTGCCGTCCGCCGAGCTCGAGGTCCTGCGCGTCGCGGATGACGTTTTCATCGATGATGTAGGTGCCGGATTCGATTGGCTTGATCAGGCCGGCCCTGGAGCACACCGCGTCAAAATCCGTGAACTTGTAGCCGGCGTTTTCGATGGCGGCAAAGATGTTTTCTTTGCGGAATTCAAACTGTTCCGCCGGCATTTTTGCCTTCGCGAGCAGCTCCGCGTCATGGCGGACCGTTTCCGAGAATTTCTCCTGATCGTCTTCAAAAACCGCGACTTTCGAAGACGTGGAGCCGAGATTCAGCGTCAGAATAAGCATGATCGTTTCCTCCTTACAATACCATTCGGATCATCCTGATAACCTGTATTTTAGTTTAAAGAATCTCGCGGGGATTTGCAAGGGGAAATCCCGATAGCCTTTGACAATCCAGGATATGGATGATAAATTGATAAGAGGATCAGATGAAAGGAAACGCCGCAATGGATCAGATTTCGCTGTTTGACACAATAGAAGAAACGGCCGATCTCGACCAGCCGCTGGCGGAACGGCTCCGGCCGCAGACGCTGGAGGAATTCGTCGGCCAGACGCATCTTCTCGGACCGGGCAAAGTCCTGTCCAGGATCATCAGCAGCGACCGCGTCAGCTCGATGATCTTCTGGGGGCCGCCCGGCGTCGGCAAGACCACGCTGGCGAGGATCATCGCCAACACGACGCAGGCGAGATTCATCACGTTCAGCGCGGTGACGAGCGGCATCAAGGAGATCCGCGCGGTCATGCAGCAGGCAGAGCAGAGCCGGAAGTTCGGCGAGAAGACGATTGTCTTCATCGATGAGATCCACCGGTTCAACAAGGCGCAGCAGGACGCGTTCCTGCCGTACGTGGAAAAGGGCAGCATCATCCTCATCGGCGCGACGACGGAAAACCCGTCCTTTGAGGTGAACGGGGCGCTCCTGTCCCGCTGCAAGGTCTTTGTCCTGCAGCAGCTGACGCAGGAAGATCTGGAGAAGCTCATCCGGCGCGCGATCCGGGATCCGAAGGGATTCGGCGACAAGCGGATCGTGATGGACGACGACCTCATCGGGATGATCGCGGGCTTCGCGAACGGCGACGCCAGGAGCGCGCTTTCGACGCTGGAGATGGTGATCCTCAACGGGGAGTACGAGACGGATTCGGACGGCACACAGCAGGTCACGGTCACTGCCGAGATCCTGGAGCAGTGCATCTCCAAGAAATCCCTGCTGTACGATAAAAACGGTGAGGAGCACTACAATCTGATCTCCGCGCTCCACAAATCCATGCGAAATTCCGACGCAGACGCGGCGGTCTACTGGCTGGCGCGGATGCTGGAGGCGGGGGAAGACCCGCTGTACGTCGCGAGAAGGGTCACGCGGTTCGCGTCCGAGGATGTCGGGCTGGCGGATCCGAGGGCGCTCGAGATCGCCGTCGCGGCCTATCAGGCCTGCCACTTCATCGGGATGCCGGAGTGCTCCGTCCACCTGACGCAGGCGGTCGTCTACCTGTCGCTGGCACCGAAGTCCAACGCGATGGAGACTGCCTATCTGACGGCCCGGAGCGACGCGCTCCGGCAGCTGGCGGAACCGGTCCCGCTCCACATTCGGAACGCCCCGACGAAGCTCATGAAGGAGCTCGACTACGGGAAAGGGTATCAGTACGCCCATGATTACGAAGAAAAGATGACTGCGATGCAGTGTCTGCCGGATTCGCTTCAGGGAAAGCAGTACTACAGACCGACGGAAGAGGGGCTGGAAGCGCGGTTCAAGACGCGGTATGAACAGATCAGAGAGTGGAAAGAGAGGCATCGGAAATGACGGTCTTACTGGCGGCGGCGGTCATACCGCCGATCTATCTGATGGTCTACATCTACCGGAAGGACAAGATCGAAAAGGAACCGGCCGGGCTGATTGTACGCCTGTTTATCTTCGGCTGCGTCAGCATGATCGCGGCCGCGCTGGTCGAGTCCGTGCTGTTTGAACAGCTGGCGGGCGTGGTAAATCCGAACTCCATCGGGTACCTGCTGATCGAGTACTTCCTCTGCGTGGGGCTCGTGGAGGAGTTCCTCAAGTACGCGGCGCTCCGCCTTGCCAGCTGGAGAAACCCGGCGTTCAACTACTGCTTCGACGGGGTCGTCTATTCGGTCGCGGCGGCGATGGGGTTCGCGGCGCTGGAAAACATCAGCTATATCGGCGTGTACGGACTGTCGGTCGCGCTGACCCGGGCGGTCACGGCGATCCCGCTCCACTGCATCTGCGGGATTTTCATGGGCTACTACTACGGGATGGCCAAGTACCACCTGCGGAAGGGGCGGAGGGACCGGTCCTCCCGGAACCGATGGCTCGCGATCCTGATCCCGACGCTCATCCACGGATTCTATGATTTCTGCGCGGCCTCTGGCATCCAGGCGCTGATCCCGGTGTTCTGGGTCAACCTGATCGTGCTGGACATCCTGGCGCTCCGGGCGGTCAACCGCTATGCCAGGCTGGACCGCATGATCTGATGCTCGGTGTCCGGTGCGGTCCGGGAAGCCTCAAACCTTTGAGAATATGTGAAAAAAGCGCTGTTTTATCATGGAAATGGCGCTTTTCTTATGATACAATAGACAGGCTGAACGTCCGCGGGCGGCGGGCGGACATGCAGTCTCACAGACAGGAAAGGATTCACAGATGAAGGATATCGAAATCAGACAGTTATACAGGACGCCGGAGGCCTTCGCGGATCAGGAGATCATCGTTCACGGATGGGTGAGGGCCAACCGGAGTTCCAATCAGTTCGGGTTCCTCTCGCTCAACGACGGGACGTTTTTCAAGCCGGTCCAGGTCGTCTACGAAGCGGAGAAGCTCACGAATTACGAGGTGATCGCCAAAGCCCGGCTGTCCGCCGGCGTGATGGTCCGCGGCACGATGGTCCTGACGCCGGAAGCGCAGCAGCCGTTTGAGATCAAGGCGGCGGAGGTCGTGATCGAAGCGGATTCCGACGCGGATTATCCGCTCCAGAAGAAGCGCCATACGATGGAATTCATGCGCGAGATCGCGCATCTAAGGCCGAGAAGCAATATGTTCTCCGCGGTCTTCCGCGTCCGCAGCGTCGTTGCGTACGCCATCCACCGCTTCTTCCAGGAGCAGAATTTCGTCTATGTCCACGCGCCGATCATCACGGCCAGCGATGCCGAGGGCGCCGGCGAGATGTTCCACGTCACGACGTTCGACCTGAACGACGTCCCGCGGACGGAGGACGGCTCGGTGGATTATGCGCAGGACTTCTTCGCGAAGGCGACCAATCTGACGGTTTCGGGGCAGCTGGAAGCCGAGGCGTTCGCGCTGGCTTTCCGCAACACCTACACCTTCGGACCGACCTTCCGCGCGGAGAATTCCAATACCGCGAGACACGCTTCCGAATTCTGGATGATCGAGCCGGAAATCGCGTTCGCTGATCTTCAGGACAACATGGACCTCGCGGAGGAGATGGTCAAATACATCATCAGCTACACGCTGGAGCACTGCCCGGAGGAGATGGAGTTCTTCAACAAATTCGTGGACAAGGGGCTCCTCGAGCGGCTCGACCACATCGTGAATTCCGATTTCGACCGCGTCACCTACACAAAGGCCGTCGAGATCCTGCAGACATCCGGCCGGAAGTTCCAGTACCCGGTGGAATGGGTTCTGGAGCTCCAGACGGAGCACGTGCGCTATCTGACGGAAGAAGTCTTCAAAAAGCCGATCTTCGTCACGGATTATCCGAAGGACTGCAAGGCCTTCTACATGCGGCTGAACGACGACGGAAAGACGGTCGCGGCATGCGATCTTCTGGTCCCGGGCGTCGGCGAGATCATCGGCGGCAGCCAGAGAGAAGAGCGCTACGATGTGCTCTCCCGGAGGATGGAAGAGCTCGGCATCGGCGGGAGCGCGTACGACTGGTACATGGATCTCCGCCGGTACGGCGGCGTGAAGCACGCGGGGTACGGTCTCGGCTTTGAGCGGATCATCATGTACATCACCGGCGTGAGCAACATCCGCGACGTCCTGCCATTCCCGAGGACGCCGAAGAGCGCGGAGTTCTGATTCCGCTCAAATTCTCTCATTGAACACCATGATGGGAATATGATATACTATATATTGGCTCTGCCGGAGGCGGCGGAGCGGGCAAGTCGATCATCAGAGACCGGAAGCGATCGGAATCTGCGGAATATGTTACAAAACTTACAGGAGGATCTATAGAATGAAAGGTTACAAAAGCGACAAAATCAGAAACGTTGTACTGCTGGGGCACGGTGGCTGCGGCAAGACGACTTTCCTCGAGGCGGCACTTCTTGCGACCAAGGCGATCACGAGAATGGGCAAGGTAGAGGACGGCAATACCGTTTCTGACTATGACAAGATGGAGATCGACAAGAAGTATTCGATCAACACGACGCTCGTTCCGGTCGAATACGGCGGGTATAAGTACAACTTCCTCGATACGCCGGGATTCTTTGACTTCGTCGGCGAAGTCAAGTCCGCGCTGAGCGTCGCGGAAGCTGCGATCATCATGGTAGACGCTTCTTCCGGCGTTCAGGTCGGAACGGAGAAGGCCTGGGATCTCTGCGATGAGCACAAGACCCCGAGATTCATAGTCCTCAACAAGATCGAAAAGGATAACGTCGACGTGGACGCTGTCGTGGAGCAGCTGAGAGAGACCTTCGGCACCTCGGTCGTCACGGATGACGATGAGGACGCGCTGATGGAGGCGATCGCTTCCACGGACGATGAGCTGATGGAGAAGTACTTCGAAGGCGAAGAGTTCACCGAAGAAGAGATGAGCACCGGCCTCCGCAACGGTATCGCGGCGGGCGAGATCACGCCGATCCTCAAGGCTTCCAACATGACCGGCGAGGGCATTGAGGAAGTCCTGAAGGCAATCAGCAAATACGTACCGGCTCCGGAGCACCACGAGCCGTACGCTGCGACCGACGCTTCCGGCAACGACGTCGAGGTCGCCTGCGACAACAGCGGCGAACCGGTCGTCTACGTCTTCAAGACCATCGCGGACCCGTTCCTCGGCAAGATCTCCTATGCGAAGGTCGTTTCGGGTACCGTCAAGGCGGGCATGGAACTCTTCAATCCTCGTTCCCAGAAAGCTGAAAAGCTCGGCTCCGTCTTCTATGTCAGAGGCAAGGCGCAGGAGAACACCACGGATGTTCCGGCCGGCGATATCATGGCGCTCGCGAAGCTCCAGAACACCAAGACCGGCGACACCCTCTGCCTTAAGGCGAATCAGGTGCAGCTGCCGCCGATCGACTTCCCGAAGCCGAACTACTTCCTGGCGGTCGAAGCGGCCGACAAGAACGATGAAGAGAAGATGGCGCAGGGCCTCAACCGCCTGATGGAAGAAGATCCGTCCTTCGTCCTCGAGAGAAACGCGGAGACGCATCAGTCGCTCCTCGGCGGGCAGGGAGACATCCAGCTCGGCATCATCGAAGCGAAGCTCAAAGAGAAGTACGGCATCAAGATCAACAAGATCCCGCAGAAGATCGCGTACAGAGAGACCATCAAGGGCACGGCCGAGGTTCAGGGCAAGCACAAGAAGCAGTCCGGCGGTGCCGGCCAGTACGGCGATGTGTGGATTCGCTTCTCGCCATGCGAGGCGGAGTTCGAATTCGCTGAAGAAGTCGTCGGCGGCGCGGTTCCGAAGAACTACTTCCCGGCGGTCGAAAAGGGCCTCCTCGAGTGCATGGAGAAGGGCCCACTCGCAGGCTGCAAGGTCCAGAACGTCCGTGCGGTCCTGTACGATGGTTCGTACCACGAAGTAGACTCCAACGAAGTTTCCTTCAAGATCGCCGCTTCCCTGGCGTTCAAGAAGGGTATCACGGCGGCGAAGCCGTGCCTGCTGGAGCCGATCATGAAGCTGGAGATCACGGTGCCGGAGAGATACACCGGTGACGTCATGGGCGACATGAACAAGAGAAGAGGCCGCATCCTCGGCATGGACCCGAGCACCAAGGGGACCGTGCTCCACGCCGAAGCACCGCAGGCGGAGCTCTTCGACTACGCGATCATGCTCCGCGCGATGACGCAGGCCAGAGGCAGCTTCACGCTCGAGTTCACGAGATACGAGGAGCTTCCTGCACATCTCGCGGACAAGGTCATCGCGGCTTACAAGGCTGAGCAGGAACAGTAAAGGATATCCTGAGAGCCCGCCATTGGCGGGCTCTTTCTTACAGGCAGAGATCCCGGATGCCTGAACGGAGCCGGGAGCTGCAGGCGGTAAGCGGGTGGTAAGATGGCAAAGAAACCAAAAACAGTCTATATCTGCACGGAATGCGGCAATGAGAGCAGCGGCTGGCAGGGCCGGTGCAGCTTTTGCGGCGCCTGGAACACGATCGTCGAGCAGAAGGTGCGGCCCGCGGCGGATGAAGACAGCCGCCGTCGGGTGACGAGCGAGGCGAAGCCGCTGAAGCTGAACTCGGTCTGGACCGCGCAGTTCAGCCGGATCAGCTCGGGCGTCGGGGAACTGGACCGCGTGCTGGGCGGCGGGATCGTGCTCGGTTCGCTGATCCTCATCTCGGGCGAACCGGGCATCGGCAAGTCCACGCTGATCCTACAGGCGGCGCAGCACATCGCGAACGCCGCCGGCAAGGTCCTCTACGTCAGCGGAGAGGAATCCGAGGAGCAGGTGCGCCTGCGGGCGGACCGGGTCTGCGGGGACATTCCGGAAGACCTCTACATCTTCCCGGAGACCAACCTCGAGAACGTCCTTGCCAGCTGCGAGGAGATCAGGCCGGCCTTCCTGGTGATCGACTCCATCCAGACGATGTATTCGGCCGAGATCGACTCGATCGCCGGCAGCGTCTCGCAGATCCGCGCTTGCTCCAACCTCCTGATGACGTACGGCAAGACCCGGAACGTTCCGATCCTGATCGTCGCGCACGTGAACAAGTCCGGCGATCTGGCCGGTCCGAAGACGATCGAGCACATGGTCGACTGCGTGCTCAGCTTCAACGGGGAGCGGGATCAGGATCTGAGGATCCTGCGAGCGGTCAAGAACCGGTTCGGCACCACGGAGGAGATCGGGGCGTTCCGGATGCGCCCGGAGGGCATGGTGGAGGAAAGAGATCTGTCCGGGAGCCTCCTCGAGCATTCGGATGCCCGGGAGGAGGGATCCGTCGTGACGGCGATCTACGAGGGCAGCCGGCCGATCTTCTTTGAGATCCAGGCGCTCGTGACGCCGGCAAACGTGGGGTTCGCCCGCCGGACGTCCGTCGGCATCGACCACAACCGCCTCAACATGCTGCTCGCGGTGCTCGAGAAGAAGGCCGGGATCTCGCTCCTGAACCACGACGTCTTCGTCAACGTCGTCGGCGGGATGCGGCCGGATGACCCGGCAACCGACCTGGCGGTCGTGCTGGCGATCTACAGCTCCTACCGGGAGAAGACGCCGGCCCGCAAGATCGTCGCGCTCGGCGAAGTCGGACTGACCGGCAACCTCCGGGCGGTCCGGAACGCCGATAAAATCGCAGCGGAGGCGGCGAGGCTCGGGTATGAAGAGGTGATCCTCCCGCGCAAGAACGCGTCGTCTTCGGTGCAGGGGATCCGCCTGACCGGGGCGGAGAATCTGCGGGAGGCGATCACGGGCTATATACAGCAGCGCTGAAGGACCAAAGAAATCAAAAGAGGGCGCTTCCGGATGCTCCGGAGGACGCCCTCTTTGCGTGACTGCGATCAGGTAAGGTTACTGCTGCTTCTTCACGATCTCCATCTCGAACCAGAAATCGCTGCCCTGGCCGACCTTGCTTTCGACGCCGTAGTTGGCGTTGTGCAGGGCGAGGATGCCTTTGACGATCGAGAGTCCGAGGCCGGTCCCTTCGATGTCGCGGTTATAGTTCGCGCTGGTGCGGTAGTACCGCTCCCAGACGTGCGCGATCTCGTCCTCCGGGATCCCTTCACCGTGATCGACAACGTCAAAGCGGATCTTGCGCCCGGAGCGCTTGAGCTCGATTTTGATGAATTTATCCTCGCCGCAGTATTTGACCGCGTTCGAAATGAGGTTGTTCATGACCTGCTTGATCTTGTCGACATCTCCGTAGACATACGTGGACTTGCACGGAACGAAGAAGATGTTGTAGTTGTCCTGATCGTTGAGGACGAGGAAGGTGTCGGCGACTTCCTCCGCGGCCTCGATGAGGTCAAACGGTTCTTTGTTGAGCTCCACGCTGATGGACTGGAGCCGGGAGGCGGTGAGCATGTCCGAAACCAGCTTGTTCAGCCGGTCGGTCTCGGAGATGATGACTTCGAGATGCTTGTTGCGCTTTTCCGGATTGTCGCCGGAAATGTCGTGGATCATCTCCGCGTAGGACTTGATCATCGTCAGCGGCGTCTTGAGGTCGTGCGACACGTTCGCGATCAGGTCCTTCTGGTAGAAGTCGGTCTTCTGCATCTCGTAGGAGGCCTTGTTGAGCGTCCGCGCGAGCTCATTCGTCTCGGTGAAGGTGCCGCCGTTGAACTTGACGTTGTAATTGCCCTTGCTCAGCTCCACGGCGGACCGGGTGATGCTCTTGATCGGCGACGAGAGACGCGTGGACATGAACAGCGCGAGCAGGAACGCGATGAAGAGCGCGATCACGCTGATGTACAGGAGCTGCTCCCGCAGGATCGAGATCGTCGACCGGACCGGGTAGAGGGGCGCGACGATGTAGAGCATGGAGGAGCCGCCCTTTCCGTCGAGGTAAGTCGCGTAGACGAGCCGGTGCGCGTCGGTGGTCGTATCGTTAAAGACGATGGACATCTCTTCTTTGTTGCTGTCGTACAGGCGCATCCTGACGCTGTTGATCTCAAAGTTGTAGGCCATCGTGGACGGCTGCAGGTAGGTGCCGCTGTCGTAGATGCTGATGCCGGTGCTGTCGTCGACGCGGATGAAGACGCCGTTGTTGACGGAGGCTCTCAGCGCCAACGCGCTGAAATCACCGGAATCCCGCTCATACTCTGCCTTCAGCGCCGCGGCGGTCTGCCGGGTCTCCTGCGACTTCATCTTCTCGTAATAGTTGTCGATGAAGAGGTTCTGCAGACACCAGACCAGCAGGAGGAGCAGGGCGGCGAACATCATGAAGTACAGCGTCGTGATGGTCCGGATGCTGCTGGGATCAAAGCTGTTTTTCTTTGTCTTCGTACTCAAATTTGTAGCCAACTCCTCTCAGCGTTACGATGAAATTCCGGTAAGGACCGAGGTTGTTGCGAAGGTTCTTGATGTGGGTGTCGATCGTCCTGTCGTCTCCGAAGAAGTCGTAGCCCCAGATATCCGACAGGAGCTTGTCTCTGGAGAGCGCGATGTTCTTGTTCTGGATCAGGTAGAACAGCAGGTCGTATTCCTTCGGCGTGAGGTTGATGCGCTTGCCGTCGACGGAGATCGTCCTCGCGGCGAAGTTGACTTCCAGCCCGTCAAACTTCATGACGGAGGAGTTGACCTGCTCACCGCCGCCGCGGCGCGACAGGACGGCGTTGACGCGCGCCATGAGTTCCTTCGGGCTGAACGGCTTGACGACGTAGTCGTCGATGCCGAGCTCGAAGCCGAAGAGCTTATCGTACTCTTCGCCCCGCGCGGAGAGCAATAATCAGTAATACAATTGGTATAATAACAGTGTTAATAAACAATACATTTG
>CAYLSR010000008.1:5968-17087 GCA_964385855.1 uncultured Mogibacterium sp. | reverse complement strand
CCTTCGAGACTGGCGTCAGCATGTCTCGTTTTCATAGGTCAGTTGACACTATCCTGCCGCCGATGATCAGCTGAGCCTCCGCTGGAAATTCCCGTAGATGCCCGCGCCCTCATTCGTCACGACAAACGCATGCGGATCCATCTCCCGGACCAGGCTGACCAGCCCCGGGACCTCGTACTTGGACAGCACGGTCACGAGGATGTGCGAATCCTCGTGCGTGTAGGCGCCGGTACCGTTCCACTCCGTCACGCCGCGGTTGATCTCCTTCAGGATGGCGTCCGCGACGTCCTCGCGCTTGGTGAAGATCATGACCTGCGTGTTGATGTTCTGCACGTACATGCGGTCGAGGAACAGGCTGTTGACAATCGAATAGATCAGCGAGTAGATCACGATCTGGATGTCGAAGAGCAGGAAGCAGACCGCGAAAATCGCCACGTTCATCGTGATGCTGATGCCGCCCACGCTGACGTTCGGGTGCGTCTTCGCCAGGCAGACGCCGATGATGTCCTGCCCGCCGCCCGATGAGCCGGACCGCAGGACCATCCCGGCACCGCTCCCGGTGATCACGCCGCCGACCAGGCAGGCCGTGAGCATGTCCTCGATGATCGGCGCCGTCGGGATCGGGACGACCGACATGAAGAAGCTGCACAACCCGATCGCGATCAGAGAGGTCAGGCAGAACTCCCGCCCGATGATCTTGTACGCCAGCACGAACAGCGGAATATTCAGCAGAAAGTACAGGATGCCCCGGTAATTCGCGCCGTTGTGCAGGACCGAGTTCGCCAGGATGTTCAGGAGCTGCGAAATACCGACAAACCCGCCGCTGTACAGGTTGAGCGGAACGATGATCAGGTTAAAGCCGAGCGCGAAAATCAGATTGCCCGCCACCAGCAGCGTGACGCGCCGGAAAAACCGCTTCTTGTTGTGCTTGTAGTCATACAGAAAGTTCATTCCAAAAAATCCCTCCTCACAGCCGGATCACCGGCTCGTCCGTCAGCAGATCGACGAGCTCGACCGGCCTGCCGTCGACCGACAGCTCGGTCACCAGCAGCTCGGTCCGGCCGTCCCGAGTCTGCTTGCGGCCCCTCAAAAGGACGACCGTCTTCGTGTGCTCCAGATGATAATCTTCCTCGACAGTCACGCCCGGAAAAGCCTTCTCGAGCCGCTTCCGGAAATCCGCCAGAATCCCCGGCATGACGACCCGGCTGATGCGCGTGCCCTCCTGCGGTCCGTACTCGGCCACGAAGGCCGCCCGGACGTTGTCGATCCAGGTCTTCTTCATAAAGCAAGCCTCCCGATCGCGTTCACCCAGCGGAACCCGCCGCGGTCAAGCGTGTCCGCCGTGCTCCAGCACTCCGGGACCTCCAGCCCGGCGCCCCGCATGAGCTGCAGGATCTCCTCCTCGGTGAAGTTCCTCATGTACCGGCCCTTCTCGTCCGTCCCGGTCTCGATGCCCTCCTTGACGGAGACGTAGAGCACGCCGCCCGGCCGGAGATTGAGCCGCAGGTTCCGGAAGAACCCGGCCACGCCTTCGTCCTCCAGATGCAGGAGCGCAGCGCAGCACCAGATGCCGTCGTACGGCTCCTCCGCGATCCACGTGGTCATGTCGCCGACGTGCACCCGGACGCCCAGCTCGCGCCCGGCGATCTCCGCCAGCTCCTCCGACGCGTCCAGCCCTTCCGCGTCAAATCCGCGCGCAACAAACTGCGCGGCGTCCCGGCCGCTCCCACAGCCGGCGTCCAGGATCCGCGCGCCCGGCGCGAGGTACCGGAGGAACCGCCCGTAGGTCTCCGAGAGGTCCGCGTGGACGGTGGAGCGGAAGTACTGCTCCGCGTTTTGGTTGTAGTAGTGGAGGGTGTGGTGCATGGTGTTAAAGATAGCTCCTCATATATTCCCGCAGCACGTCGTCGCAGACGTAAACGTACGTCCCGCAAATCCCGCGCGTCATCATGGTGAGGTAGATGTTGAAGATGTAGTTTCTCAAGGCATCCGGATCACTCAATGCGGTCTTGCCCGGGCGGTCCTTATAGCGTTTCATGTCGACCTCTATACGCCCAGTCCTCCGGTCGTACCAGATCTCCTGACCGAAGATCACACCGCAGTAATTCAAATCATACCCCTGCACCGTATGGATGCAACCAACCTCGTTAATCGCGTTCTTCGAATTGATCCAGTCTTTGTCGACACTGTTCCATATGAATCGATGCCCGTTAATCTCGATATCGTAATCGACCTTCGGATCGATCTTTTTCTTGCCCTTCGTGACCCATTCCCAGGAATAGCCGGCGGTGATCCGCGAAAGTCCGCATTCTGCATCCCTTTCCCGGATAGCCTCTGCCATTTCCTGAACGTCATCAAAGAGGCGGATATCATATTCCCCAAAGGTTCTCCGTTCCCGAGGCGGCTCATCGCTGAGCATCTGCCGGATATACCGAACATAATCTGAACCGCCTTTGCAGCGAAGCTGGGACGTCAGCATTGTTCTTGTGAGCTTTTGACTTTGCACTTTCGTCTGAAACTGCTCCCGGTCGATGTCTGACGGCTTGACCGACTGCAGAGGATCATAGAAAAGCAACTGATGCTTACTGCACTTCAGAATCCAATCGAGTTCTGTGCCTTCGTTCCCGAAACCCAAGCGCTCATTATTTTTGTCAAATGCCGGGTATTGGCTTAGCGCCTTGCGCTGTCGTAGCCGGTGCGCCTCATCCACGATCAGCAAATCGAAGTAATCTTTCGGATAGTTTTTGCCGACTTCCAGCGGACTCAGGACCATCTTGACCGAAAGGCCCTTTACCGTCTTAAAGACCTTCTTAACGGTCTTCCGCAGCGACTGCATTGGTACGACAAACGCGAACCTCAGCTCCCCGATTTCCCGAACCATCCGAGCGGTGTCGAACTCCTCCTCGTTGTCACCAAGCTCCTCATCCATCGTCCCAAACTCTGACAGCAGCTTCATCAGGTAGATTGCCAAGACGGTCTTGCCCGTTCCCGCGCCGCCTTCGACCAGAATCGTAGATTTCTCACCCGCTTGCCGGTCATCGTGCAGAATCCGTAAAATCTCATACAGCGCGTCCTTCTGATCCGGTGTCAGCGCCTTGTACGGCGAATATTTGAACAGATCGGAGTTCTCAATCTCCGTCAGGCTGTGCTGCACCAAATTCTTCCGAAAAAGCGCGTTCCAGACCTTTCGAAACTGCTTTTCGTAAACCGTCCGGTTGTAGTAATTGTGGTTGCTGATGCCTCCATTGCCGTTCTGAAGCCTGTACTTCTCGTCTGACGACATGTATTTAATCAGGAAGGACTCCAAATCCAGTACCACCGACTTGTTGTAATCGTCGTCACTGATGATATGCGCGTTTTTCAGCCTGCGGCGCTCTTGATTCTGCAGATGCTGGGACAGCCGCCGCGCTGCATCGACCGTCTCGCCGATATACGCCTCTTTGTCGTTGTTCAGGATATAAACAACCGGCCAGTCGGATCCGTAGCGACTGCGACGGATCTCGTCCTCTGCGGACGGATCAAATCTGTAATCCCTGATGATCATATCGATTCACCTGTCATCGTCTGTTTCTTTGCTTGTTAAATTAGAGCATAACTCAAAAATGCGATCAAAACAATAGCCGACTATGGCTTTGACCGCAAATTTGAAGCAGTGCCTTTCAATCGCTCTGTCCCTCAGGGCTTCTACCCCTCAATAATCCACCAGATACACGCCGATCCCGATCCGGTGAAAGCTCCCCTTCACATCGATCGAGCTGATCTTCGCCGTCAGGAGCTTGCCCGCGTCCATGAGGCGCGAGAAGATCAGGTTGTCCTTCTCCGGGATGTAGCCGAGCTTGCGCTTGTCCTGCGTCCGGATCAGGATGGCCTTGTCGTCGAATTTGTTGGCCTCCCGGAGGAGCGTCAGCTTGTCGCCGACCGCGATTTCCTGCAGGACGGATGGGTCCTCCAGGTAGCTGGTGCCGGCGACAAAGGTGTCGAACAGGTGGATCTCGTTGACCAGTGGCTTGATGAGGTCGCTCAGGTCCGTCTGCGTGACGGTGGTCAGGAAGTCATGATTCTTTACGGTCAGATCGTTGTTCATGAGTAGTACCTCTCGATCTCAAACTGCGCGATGATCTCGTCGAGCTGCTTCGCGTAAGCCGTATAGCTGTCGATCTCCCGGCGGAGCTCCTGCTTCTTTTCCTCGACGGCCTGCTCGTCGGTCAGGAGGAGCCGGTAGAGGTACGGCTCGGTGCTCGTGATCTGCGCGATTTCGGCCTCCACGGCAGCGATCTTTTCCGTCAGGTCCGGGATGACGATCTCCCCGCCACCCTTGCCGTGCTCCTCCAGGTACCTGCGGACCCGGAACTCCAGCTCCTCGAGGTCCTCCAGGCGGTTGTGCTCGTAGGCGAGGACGATGAGGTTCCAGAACTCCGCGAGGTTCGGGTCGCCCGCCAACTCCGGGTGCAGATCCGGGTGAATCAGCTTCGCCAGGGCGCGGTAGAGCTTCTTGATGCGGTAGAGGTCGTATTCGCTGACCCGGCCCGAGGACTTGACCGCCTTGTTCTGGCCGACCAGGCGCTCGAGCTCCTTGCGGTACTCCTCCATCTCCTTCAGGATGAAGTTGTCCAGCTGCGCGCCGTTGATCTTCTTCCCGTGGTTGACTTGCTGCTGGCACCAGGTGATGATCTTTTTCTTCTTGATGCACTCGATGCGGATCTCGTAGGACCCAACGATCAGGTCGCCGAACGCCCGGATGTAGCTGATCTGCATCTGCTCGGCCTCTTTGCGGAGGTTGTCCCTCCGGAGGAGCAGCTCCTCGTAGCGGGCGAGGCCGTTCTGCCCGGTTTCGGTCCTCACGATGTCGCTCATCATACCACCTCGAAGTCATACAGATCGTACGGCATCGTGACGAGCTTCTTCCCGCCGATCTCCGCGTTCAGGAAGAAATCCTTGATCGAGCGGTACCACTTCTCCCCGAACCGCACGGCGATCCTGCCGTCCTCTTCGGCGGACTCGACCTCGTACACCGCGTCCTTATAGCTGAAGCGGATCTTCCTCGGCTTCTCCAGCAGATAAAACAGATCGTACAGGTCGAAACTGAACTTGTCGATCAGGGCCACATTCCTGATCTCTCGCATCACCCATTCCATGTTGCTGATGTCTCCGAAGAACGGATTGTCTATCAGGCGCTCGATCAGGAACTCCTTGGCATCAAACAGCAGATTGATTGCCTCATCGATCCTGCCCTGCTCCCGCCGGATCGCGGCGAGCCGCAGATAGACCTCCGGCAGCGGCTCGTTCAGGTACTGTGCATCACAGACCAGCGGGTACAGGGACTCGATGATCTCGCAATACTTGTCGTAGTCCTTCTCGACATAATAACCGTTCTTGTACATGTCCGCGACCTTGTACTTCGCGACGAGGTTGCCCCGTTCGGCCGCCCTGGAATAGTGCTCGAAGGCCTTCTGATAGTCCTTCACGCCGGTCCGTCCGTAGTACCAGATGTAGCCGAGGCATTCGTCCGCGCCTTCGTACCCTTGCGCGGCGGCCATCTCGTAATACTTGAGCGCCAGGTCGAATTCCCGGTCCTCGTAGTAGATACCGCCGAGGTGCATCATGTACCTCGGATCCTGCGTCTCGCGGATCAGGAACCCCAGCGCTTCGGTCAGGAGAAACTTCTCCTCCTCCGTCACGTTGTTCTTGTCGCCGATCTCCCGGACGATCTTTTTCGCTTCGGTCTTTGTCATATCGATGTCCCCCCTTTTTTACGTTGTGATCCTTCTGAAGCCGTCGAACTCCGGATCATCCGTCTCGCGGATCAGAAAGTGAAAAGCTTCTGTCAGCAGAAACTCTTCGTCCTCCGTCAGCGCAGGAGAATACTGATATTGGTCGATGATCTCGCGGGCTTCCTGTGTATTCATCAGCTGTCTCCTCTCCCGGCTGTTTTCATGCTTACATTATAGCAGATATCCCTGAAGAGTGGTCGCCCGGCGGGCGACATTTTTGACGCGTCCACGCCCAAATCCATTTCTCACCGCAAAAAGGTATTGGAATTTTGTATTGAAATGGTCCAATACCATTTCTTCCAATTCAACCGACGTTTTTCTTACACAATTGCTTCTATTATCGTGTTCTTCTTTCACATTTTTTCTTCTTTGAAAGTTGTTCTTGGAGTATCCATTGGTCAAACAGCAGGTTTCTTCTCACATGTCTTGCGTCGACAAGTTCCTGCCTCTCTGAAAAAGGCAAAAATGGTATTGGCCATATCATATATAGTTTTCCAATACCTTTTTGCTGAAATTTTTATCTTTGAGGATCTGCACAATTGGTGAAATGGGGACAAATCACTCGCGCCGTGCTATAATGGACACGATCACCCACCAAGGAGGCACTGATATGAGACCAACCGTTAAGATCGACCCGTCGCTGCACGGGACATATAGAGAGATCCGGCTCGGCTGCATCTGGTTCAAGGCCGACGTGCAGGAGCCGGACGAAGAATTCTGGGAATTGATGGAGGAAGAGATCTGCCCGAAGTGGGCGGAGTACCTCAAGAGCCATGAGCTGCCGGAGATTGAGGGCATCCGGGGTTCGCGCGAGGCGTACAAGGCTTTCGGACGGAGCCCGTCCAAGTACCGGGTCTCCTCCGAGGCGCTGCTGCGCAGGATACGCCAGGGCAATGAGCTGTATCACGTGAATTCGGTCGTCGATGTCAACAACCTGATCTCGGTGGAGTCCGGGCTCTCCGTGGGCTCCTACGATTTGGCGAACATCGAGGGCGACATCGTGCTCCGCGTCGGCCTGGACGGCGAAGGATATGATGGCATCGGCAAGAAGTTCCTGTCCATGGACCACATGCTCGTGCTCACGGATGACAAGGGGCTCTTCGGCAGTTCGATGAGCGATTCGCACCGGGCGATGATCACGGAAGACGCGAAGGAGATCCTCGCGGTCATCTACTGCTTCTCGGATGCGATCGATCTGGAGCAGCTGCTCGTGATCGCGAAGCGGGCTTTCGAGGACTATGCGGAAGCCCGCGACGTCGAGACCTGGATCGTGTAGCGAGCCGTCCCCCTGTCACGTTATTCCAGAATCACCAGCCTGCCCTCCACGCGGGAATCCAGGCCCGCGTGCGTCGCGAAGTACTCCTCCACGATATTGTTGACGCTGGTCGCGATGACCCGCGGCTTCATGTTAGTCGCGACTTCCTCGATCGGAACGCCGAAGAAGTCCGTGAAGCTGTTGTAGTGATAGTTCTGCAGGGCGATCAGGATCTCCTGATTGTCGCGAATGTCTTCGCCGCGGAACTTGAATTCCTCGATCGTGTGCGTGCTCTTGCGGTACACGATGCGGACGCCTTTGGAGTACTGGTAGAACTCCGTGTGCCCCTCCCATGCTTCATCCCGCAGGATGAACTGCACCATCCGCCGGAACTGCGCGCCGGTGACCTTGAGCATCCAGAGAAGGTCGTCGAACGGCGTGTTTTCCAGCATGCTCTGATAGTCGACGATCGGCCCGAGGACCTGTTTGCGGATCGAGCCGGAACCCATCAGCATGATGTCAAAGCTGCTTTCCCACTGGATCAGATCGGCGTAGAGGTTGCCGAGCTCCGTCTCCTGGATGCGCGACGGATGCGTCAGCGCGCGGGCGAAGTGCGTCACGATCCGCTGATATTTCTTGTCGGTCTCGCCTTTGTAAATCGAAAGGAGTTCTTCCATGACCGGATCCGGCTCGGCCAGCTCCGGCGTAATCTCCACGCACTCCCACTTCCACTCGGTGATCTTGTTGCGCAGGGTGTCGTAGACGATGTCGAACCGCCCGATGTGCCCGGAGCCCTTCCCGACCTGCACGATCGGCACGCCGTTCACAATTTCCGGTTCCTCCAAGAGCGTGTGCGAGTGCCCGCCGATGATGAAGTCGACGCCCCAGTCCGGGTTCAGAAGCGCCGCGAGCTGCCGGTCTGCCTCGATCCCGATGTGCGTCAGCAGGACGACCATGTCGGTGAAGCGCGTCCGGTAGTTGTCGCAGATGATGCCGATCTCGCGGGCGGCTTCCTCCACGTCGATAAAGGAGCCGATGACCTTCTCGTTCTTGGTCATGGAGAGCACCTCTTCGGTGAGGATCCCGATGAAGAGGATCCGCATCCCGCCAACCTCCAGGTTCATGTACGGCTCAAACAGCCGGGTGTTGTTCATCGTGACGAACAGGTTGGCGTTGATGATCGGGAACCGCGCGCACTTCTCGAGGAACAGCAGGTGCGCGATCCCGTAGTCGACCTCGTGGTTGCCGATCGTGCTGATGTCCGGCGAGAGCAAGTTCATCAGGTCGATCGTCGACAGACCGAGGAACTCCGAATCGATCACGGAACCCTGGAACATGTCGCCGGAATTTGCGTAGATCACGTTCTCTTCTTCTTTCCGCACCTTGTTGACGTAGCCCGCAAGGTGCGAAATGCCGCCCGTCGTGCGTCCGTCCGTTTCCGTCGGGAGAAAATCCCCGTGAAAATCGTTCGTGTGAAGGATCGTCAGTTTCTTTTTAGCCATGGCGTACCTCCTTTTTTCACAATATCGTCGCGATCGACTCCTTCAGGACTTCCGCCGCCGCGTAGAACCGCTCCTTCTCGAAGTCGGTCCAGGTCTCTTCCAGGCGCTTTTCCACGCCGTTCACGCCGATGATCGACGGCACGCTCATCGCGACGTCCGAAACGCCGTACTCGCCGTGCAGGACGGACGAGACCGAAGCGATGGACAGATGCTGGTTCAGGATGGCGTCCGCGAGGAAGCAGACGCACGTCGCGATCCCGTAATGCGTCCGACCTTTGCATTTGATGATCTCCGCACCGAGCGTCCGGACAGAATTCTCCATGCCGATGCGGATCTCCGCGTTCCACTCGAGGCCGACCTGCCGACAGTATTCCCGGATCGGGACGCCCGCGATGGTGAAGAGGCTCCAGATCGGGACCTGGCCGTCGCCGTGCTCGCCGACGATGTTGCCCTTGATCGCCTCAGTGTTGAGCCCGGTATAATCCGAGAGCACCCGGATGAGCCGGGAGGTGTCGAGGATGTTGCCGGTACCGAAGACCCGGCCGTCCGGCAGCCCCATCAGCTGTGTGCAGCGGTAGGTCAGGATATCCACCGGGTTGGCGACGATGAGGATCGCGCCGCGCGTGTAGTGCGGGCGGATCTCCTCCACGATGCTGTCCAGGATCGCGACGTTGTCCTTGATCAGGTCCAGTCGTGATTCGCCGACGCGCCGGTTGCGGCCGGCGGTGATGATGATGAGATCGCAGTTGCTGCAGTCCGTGTAGTCGCCCTTGCGGACGGATGAGACGCCCATGTACGGGATCCCGTGCTGGATGTCGAGCGCCTCGCCGGTCGAATGCTCCTCCGCCTTATCGATCAGGACGATCTCGCGCGCGAGGTTTCGGATCGTCAGCGCGTAGGCGATGGACGCCCCGACGTAGCCCGCGCCGATGATGACGACCTTCCGGTTGTGGATGTCATACAGTTCATACATATCGTTGTTTTCAGTTGCCTCCTTACAGATAATGCCGTTGTATCCATGATTTCATAAAAGCGGCAGGTTGTCAATGCCTGTTTCACCGGGCCAAAAACCGGTTGCACCGGCGGCTTTTTGCGGTACAATAGAACTATCCTATGAACAGAGAGGCTTTGACATGAGTGAATATCTGATTCGATCCGAAGAAGTCCCTTCCGCGGACGCGTGGCTCCGCGAGGCAAAGGCGGATCCTTCCGCCGAACACATCGGCATGTACCTGACGCACACCGGCGTCGTCCGGCGGTCCGCCAAGGCGAAAGTCCGGGAGGCCGCGGAGGGCACCCGGCCGGTCAGCGGCATGCGGTTCTCTTACGACGAGGCCAAAGCCGAGGCCGCCATCGCGGAGACCTTCACTCTGCCGGGCATCTACTACGTCCGCGTGTGGATGAACACGGGGCAGCTGGAGCTGGGCGACACCATCATGCAGGTGCTGATCGGCGGGGACATCCGCCCGCACGTCATCGACGGCCTGCAATACCTGGTGGGCAAGCTCAAATCCGAGTGTGTCGTCGAAGAAGAGCAGTACGAATGAAGACAGCCGGAGCCGGGAGGCTCCGACCTGTTTTTCCGGTAAACCATCTGTCGATTGTACGGCGGAACCGGGTATGATATGCTCGAGTCCGGAGGTGATCAAGATGAAACAGTCCCGTTTAGGCTCCTTCATCCGTTCTATGAGGCACCGGAGCCACATGACGCAGGCCATGCTCGCGGAAAAGCTGAACGTCACCGACAAAGCAGTCTCCAAGTGGGAGCGCGACGTGTCCCTGCCTGATATCAGCCTCTTCCCGAAGCTCGCGGACGTGCTCGGGGTCACGGTAAACGATCTTTTAAACGAATGCGCGATCGAGGGGCAGCCGTCCAGGCTCACGCAGATCTTTGAGATGTCGCACGACATCCGGACGCCGCTGCACATCATCCTGGGATGCGCCGACATGGCGGAGACTTACCACGATGATCCGGCGCTCCTCTTCCGCTACCTGGAGAGCATCCGCGTCTCCGGCCGGTACCTGCTCGAGCAGATCGACCGCGCGATGCAGACGACCTATCTGGAACCGGACGAGCTGAATGCGAAAGCCCGTCCGGCGAACATCAGCGATCTGGACGAATACCTGCAGAATCCTTCGGCGGAGCGCGGCACCGCCGCAGAGAAGCGCGATTTCTCCGGGAAGCGCGTCCTCGTCGCGGAAGACATCGAGCTCAACCGGGAGATCGCCCGGGAAATCCTGCGCCAGACGGGTGCGGAAACCGAATTCGCCGAAAACGGCCGGATCTGCGTCGACAGGGTCACCGCCGCGCCGGCGGGGTACTACGACCTCATCCTCATGGATATCAAGATGCCGGTCCTGGACGGCCTGGAGGCGACCCGGCAGATCCGGGCGCTCGAAGATGCCGAAAAAGCTTCGATCCCGATCATCGCCATGAGCGCCAATGTCTACGAAAAGGACCGGGCCGCGGCGTTCGAAGCCGGCATGAACGCCTTCACCGAGGTCTTCTCGATCCAGTCTTTAGCGCTGAGCGTGAAGGTGTGCAGGCCGGCTTCCGTTTTAAAGTGGTCGAATTCGATCACTTTAAAGTC
>CAYLSR010000008.1:5435-5958 GCA_964385855.1 uncultured Mogibacterium sp. | reverse complement strand
CGTTCGAAGCCGGCATGAACGCCTTCACCGAAAAGCCGGTCGACGTCGACCGCCTGTTCGCCGCGATGGCGGAATATCTGTCCTGAAAGAAAAAGGCCTTACCCTTCCAGGGAGGCCAGAAACGATTCATAATAGTCCTCCTGCCGCGGGAGATCCGGAGAATTCTCGCCGCCGCCGTTTACGCTTCGTTTCATCACGGCGGCGAGGTCTTCGCCCGCACTCAGGAGGTCCATTTCATAGAACTCGAAGCCGGAAGCCCTTGCGATCCGGCAGAAGTCCTTCAGCGACCGGGCGCTCTGCGCAGTCGCCAGCAGCGCCCTGCGAAGCTCCGGATTCCGGAGCGCGGCCTGCCGCAGCCCCGTCAGCAGAGACAGTACATCCATCGTCCCTACCTCTCTTCTTTCTTCCCTCTCCCCACCTTAAAGATGATCACATCCAGGATCAGGAGGTATGCCGCCGCGAGCGCCAGCGTGACGAAGCACAGGGTCGTGCTCTTCGGCGCCAGGCCGACCAAAACCAGCAC
>CAYLSR010000008.1:0-5425 GCA_964385855.1 uncultured Mogibacterium sp. | reverse complement strand
GCTGCTGCCCGTGATGAGGTTGTTCGCCGCCGGCGTCGAGAGCGCCGGATCGATCTCGCGCAGCAGGAGAACGCCGGAGCTGATGGTCCCCGTGAGCATGCCAAACATCGAAATGAGCCCCTCGTAGTAGTAGTCCGGGTAGACTCTTTTGCACACCATCGAAAGGTGCAGCCAGGTGACCACACCGCCGAGGACGGTGAGCAGGAGGAACGGGACCACGAGCCCGCGGATGTCCTCGACGTTGATACTGCTGATGCCCGCGACGATCATGATGTCGAAGAACGCGCCGGACAGGCGGTTGAGCAGGTAGTTGTTCTGATACTGCCGGCGGATGCGCCCGGCCTTCTTCAGGCGTTCGAGGAGGACGCGGATCAGGATGGCCAGCGCCGAGCCGACGATGAAGTTGAACCCCCAGAGGATCGAATTGACCGTCGCCGCGGCGCCCGCGCTGACGGCCGCGATCCCGGAGGTGATCCCGTTCGTGACCGCGTAGGTCGCCAGGTAGATGAGGATGATCATGGCGAGTTGCACGCTCAGCTTGTCGATCGATTCCGAGATCGGGATCTCGCCCGGGCTGTGGAAGAAATCAGCCGCGTACTTTTCTTCGACGACTTCCGCCGCGCCGCCGAGCTTTCCCCGGCTGCGCAGCACGTTCAGGATGATCACGCCGACCAGGCAGGCGACCAGATAGCCGGCGGCCGCGATCGCGAGGCCGAAGCTGTGTCCGCCCTGAAAGCCGAGCGACTGGTAGGTCGCCCCGATGTTGTTCGCCTGACCCGGGCCCTGCCCGTAGCCCATCGGCAGGAGCAGGCCGGCGGCCTTGAACATGCCCGGCATCAGCGTGTAGGCCAGCGCGATCGTGATGATGAGGCCGACGACGCCCTGGATCATATAGGTGCTGACGATGACCGCACCCGAGCGGAAGCCCACCATGCGTTCACTGCCCTTCTCCCGGGCCATCGGCACGCGAAGGCTCATCGCGATGAAGCCGAGCGCGATTGCGTGGTACGTCAGCATCTCCATGAATTCCTGGTCGAACTTTGCGAGCCCGATGTACTTCGCGATGAGCAGCAGGAATCCCCCGAGCACCGCGATCGGCATCATGCTGCCGCGCACCGCCCGGATCCGCTGCCTCAGGTAGTTCGCGATCAGGATGACCGCCGCGATGTACCCGAACTGTATGATCATGTTCCATAACGCGTGATTTGCCGCCGAATAATCCATTTCCTTCCCCTTCTTCCGTCCTACGGTTCAGCCCTGCAGGTGTTCCCAGGCCAGATCGTATTTCCTCAGATTGATGTCTTTTGTCTTGAGCTGGTAGTATTCTTTGCCCTCGGAGAACATCAGCCGGTCGCTGAGGATCGGCGCCATCAGGGAGACCTTCCGTAGGTCGAACGCCCGGTCGCCGATGTGCAGCACGGCCGTTCCGTCTCCCGCCGTCAGTGCGAGCCTGCCGGTCGCGATCACCCGGTCTTTGTGACCGTCCTCCACGAGGCTGAGCTCGGCCGCCGGGTCCGCGAACAGCTCCCTGCGCTCCGGCTCCGGCATCGTCCGATCGAGGAGCCGGCCGATCTCCTGCCGGCCGTAGGCGTCCCACTCCGCAACGGTGCGGAACGGCTCTCCCGGCTCGAAGAACCCGGTCTCCGTGTACCGGGTCCGAAACCCGCAGCTGCACCGGATCTCATCCCCGCCTGCCGTCAGCGTCCCGATCTGCCCGCAAGCCGGGCAGCAGAACAGCGCCTTGTCCAGAAACTGGGCGGCGCCCCAGCGGTTCCCCTTCAATCGGTACCGGACCGGACCGCCCGGCTGCTTGGATTGCCACGCCCAGGTATCAAATCCGAGATCGCGGTTGATGGCCTCCTGGATCTCGTCCGGCTTCATCCCCTTCAGGACCTCCGGCGGATAGATGCCCACCGGATGGCCGTACACCTTGCCCCGGCGGACGCCCTTGCCCCACCGCGGCAGACTGAGGTACGCGCCCTCCAGCCGGTAAGTGACGAGCGTGGCGCCGCTCTGCCGCGCCAGCTTGCCGGAACCCGGAAACACCGTTCCGCTCAGCCCGTCCCACGTCTGCTCGCCCTCCGCGAAGAGGCAGATCGAATGCCCGGCCTTCAGGTGCCTCAGGCAGGACATCACCGCCTGCGTGCCCGGCCGGGCCTTGCGGCGCGGGATCGGCGCGGCGAGGAACCGCACGAGCGGCCCGATGAACCGCATCCGCAGAAGGTGCTCGCTCGCGACGAAGTACATCTGACGCCTCCGCATCGCGACCCCCATCAGTAAGGGGTCCCAGGCGCACGAGTGATTTGGGATGATGATCATCGGGCCTTCGATGGAATTCGGGTCGAAGTCCTCGCAGGTGTAATTGAATTTTCTCCGAACCCAGCCGCCGAGAAGCACCGTCAGGATCCGGTAGAACCTCCGGTGCCTCCGCCACAGGGCAGGGTCGGTCTCTTTGTTTTTCGCGGCCATGTCTGTGCCTTTCCGCTGACTTCTGTCGGTCTCGTATTTCAAGTATACCATAAACCGATCCGGCAAGGGGCGAAATCTGGCAGCAGGACCATTCTTTTGGCAGATTTTGCGGAGCGGCATCGCGCGAGCTTCCCTTCGAAAAGCCACCAAAAAGAGAGGCCACCGGTCACGGCAGCCTCTCTTTGTATAAATTGATAGTTCAATTATTGGTGTGCGGGGTATATTGCTTTCATGCGCCTCTCAGGATTATTCCGCATCAGCAATGTCCGCATACATGAAGTACCAGTAACCGTATGGCGAGTGCCATGATCCGGTAATTCTCGGGCTCTGCAGCCAGAAGTCGTTGTAGTACGCGACCGGGATGCAGCCGGCATCCTCCATGAGGATGTCTTCAGCCTTGTGCAGCGCAGCGGAGCGCTCCGCGAGGTCAGTGGTCGTTCTCGAGATATCCATCTGAGCATCGTACTCAGGGTTGTTGTACTTACCGTCGTTGTTGCCGTTCGAGGAGTACAGCAGGTCGAGCATGTTGGACGGATCGTCATAGTCGCCGACCCAGCCGTTCCGTGCAGTCTGATACTCGCCGTTACGTCTCATCGGCGTGAAGCTTGCCCACTCAACGGTGTCAACCTTGACCGTGATCCCGAGCTCGCCCCAAGCCTGCTGCAGGTATTCCGCAACTGCCTTGTGGTAACCGGCATCGTTGGTGCTGTAGGTGATTTCCGGGAAGCCTTCGCCGTTCGGGTAGCCGGCTTCTTCCATCAGCTTCTTCGCTTATTCGAGGTTCGCTTCGAAGTTATCGTTGTCGATGTAGGTCTTGCCGCCGTTCGCGTTCGCCATGAACTCGGTGCCGTCGGTATCCTTCCAGCCAGGTCCCATGAAGTTGCCGGCCGGCGAGTAGGTGCCCTGCATGATGGTGTTCGCAACGTAGTTGCGGTCGATCGCGAGGGACAGAGCCTTACGGACTCTCGCATCCTTGAACTCGTCGAGGTTGCAGTTCAGGTTGAGGTAGTAGGTGCCGATGATCGGATCGACGAAGAAGTCTTCGGAGCCGGTGAGGCTCGGGATCTCTTCCGTCGGGACGTCCTTGATCATCATAACTTCGCCGTTCTGGTATGCGCTGTACGCCGCGTTCGAATCCTCGATGAGCATGAACTTGATCGAATCGAGGTTGATCGCGTCCGCATTCCAGTAGTTCGGGTTCTTGCTGACGGTGATGTGCGATCCCTGCTCCCACTCGGTCATGTAGAACGGACCGTTGGAGACATAGGTCTCAGGCGAGGTCGCCCATGCGTCGCCATTCGCCTCGATGGTCGCCTGCTGTACCGGCATCATGGTCGCGAATGCAGCAAGGCTGCCGAAGAAGGTGCACGGAGCCTTCAGCTGAACGACGAACGTCTTGTCGTCCGGAGCACTGACCTGCAGAGCGTCGATGTTGCCGCCGATCGCTTCTTCATAACCCGCGATCGGGCTGCAGACGGTTTCTGCATAAGGCGCAGCGACTTCAGGGTCGCAGATGCGCTTCCACGCATAGACGAAGTCGTTCGCCGTCAGGTCACTGCCATCCGACCACTTCAGCCCGTCTCTCAGGTGGAACGTCCAGGTGAGGCCGTCTTCCGAGGTCTCCCAGGTCTCCGCCTGTCCAGGCGCGAGCTGTCCCTCCTGATCGACGATCAGAAGGCCTTCATAGAGGTGCAGGATGGTGTTCGCGCCATCGACCGCACTGTTCAGTGCAGGGTCCAGAGTTTCAGGATTCGGACCGACCTGAACGACCAGCTGCTTGCCGGCATCTGCTTCGCCGCCG
This sequence comes from uncultured Mogibacterium sp., assembly GCA_964385855.1. Classification (GTDB taxonomy): domain Bacteria; phylum Bacillota; class Clostridia; order Peptostreptococcales; family Anaerovoracaceae; genus CAYLSR01. Next base: position 1,155 of record CAYLSR010000008.1, on the reverse strand, counting down.
CCACCGCCGCATGCGGTCAGCGGAACTGCGATCATCGTAACGGCAACCAGAAGGACCAATAATTTTTTCATCATATTCGTTTCCTCCATTAAATAAAGCCATTGATCAACCAATATGAACTATCTATTTTGCAATATGCATGCGCATAGTGCTGACTTGAATCATCCGACAGAGGCGCTTACTGCACCTTGTCGAGGTGGTGGCAGGCGACGTAGTGGCCGCTCGTCACTTCCTTGAATTCCGGGACTTCCGCCGCGCAGCGCTCGTCCGCGTATGGGCAGCGGGTCCGGAACCTGCAGCCGCTCGGCGGGTTGAGCGGGCTCGGAACATCGCCCTCGAGGATGATGCGCTTGCTCTTTCTCGCCTGGATCGGGTCCGCGATCGGGATCGCGGAGATCAGACTCCGCGTGTACGGGTGCAGGCTGTGCATCGTCAGCTCGTAGCTGTCCGCGAGCTCGACCATGCGGCCCAGGTACATGACGACGATCCGGTTAGAGATGTGCTTGACGACCGACAGGTCGTGCGCGATGAACAGGTATGTCAGGCCCATCTGCTCCTGCAGATCTTCAAACATGTTGATGACCTGCGCCTGGATCGATACGTCGAGCGCCGAGATCGGTTCGTCGCAGACGATGAACTCCGGGTCGACCGCGAGCGCTCTCGCGATGCCGACGCGCTGGAGCTGGCCGCCGGAGAACTCGTGCCGATACCGGTTGGCGTGCTCGGAGTTCAGGCCGACGCGCTCGAGGAGCCCGATGATGCGATCATAGCGCTCCTGCTTGGTGGCGCAGAGCTTGTGGATGTCGATCGGTTCGCCGACGATGTCACCTACGGTCATTCTCGGGTCCAGGCTCGCGTACGGATCCTGGAACACGATCTGCATCTTCTTGCGGTACGGGAGCATGTTGACGGCGATCTTGTTCTCCTTGTCAAAGAGCACTTCACCGTCGTAGATGATCTTGCCCGCGGTCGGCTCGTGGAGCCGGAGGAGCGTCCGCCCCGCGGTCGTCTTGCCGCAGCCGGACTCCCCGACCATGCCCAGCGTCTCGCCCTTCCGGATCCCGAAGGTCAGATCGTCGAGCGCCTGGACGACTTTCTTATTCTTGCCGAAGCCTCCGCCTCTGACAGGGAAATGCTTCTGCAGATGTTCAACTT
>CAYLSR010000007.1:0-17108 GCA_964385855.1 uncultured Mogibacterium sp. | reverse complement strand
TGACCTGCAGGGTATCGAGCAGCGTGTGCTCCGTCCGGTTGAAATCCGCCGCGACGCTCTCGAGCTGCTTCATCAGGGAGATGTCGTAATTGATCCCCAGAATGAACGTGAAGTCGTATCCGCGGAGATAATAGGAGGAGGATTTGAGCAGCTTGCCGTCCGACAGATGGACCAGCTGGCCGGTGTTGTCCCGATGAAGCTCATCCGGCACCAAGGTGCCGGGATCGGCAAAAGGACCATAGATGCTCTCGGAAGACCCCGCAGTACGGCCGGATACATGTCCGTTGAAGATTGCGACCGTCCGGATTCCTTCGTCCGGAAGGACTTCCTGCACGACCGTTTCGCAGCACTGTCCGAACATCTCCGACAGTCCTTCCGCGATGCGGTACAGGAAATCATAGGCTTCGTTTCTCGTCATAAGGGTGCTCCTTTCCTGTGTATCTCCCGCAGCTCAGGATGCAACTGCGGCAGGAGCGGGGTCTGCCGCAAGTATATTGTACACAAGCATTGAAGAAAATTCAACAAATCAGCGCAAATGAATTGAAAAAAATTCAATTTATACTTGCATCGCCGCTAAGAACGTGATATAACTAATATCATCAGAGATAATAGCAGTAAAACTGTTCTTTTTCACACCGGAGAGGAACCAACAGCATGTATCATTCCATCGAAGAAGTCCGCACACACATACCAGCGCTCAGAGACAAGGTGTACTTTGAATCGGCTTCCACGGGGCTGATTCCGGATTTTGTCATGGAAGCGGTCAGCCGGTATCAGCAGGACCGGTATGCCGGGGAGCCGAACGCGTCCTGGCTTTATGAGGACGGAGCCGTTCTGGGAACTTTCGAAATGGTGGAACGCTCGCGCGCCTCCATCGCCCGCATGCTGAACGGGGAAGCCCGCAACGTCTTCTTCTCTTCGAACTTCTCGTCGGCGTATTCACTGGTGATCAATTCCATTGATTTTCCGAAAGGCGCGAACGTCGTGCTGCCGGAGGGCGGCTGGATGGGCGGCCGGTATGCCTGGCAGGTCCGGGAGCCGGACGGACTTGAGCTCCGGTACGCGAAACGAGGCCCGCGCGGCGTGACCGCAGATGACTACATCGCCCTGTGCGATGCGCACACGCGGGCGGTTGCGGTCAACTACGTGGAGAGCGCGACCGGGCAGCGGATCGACATGGAGAAGCTCGGTGCGTACTGCCGCGAACGCGGGATCCTGACACTGGTCGACGGTTCGCAGGCGATCGGTGCGCTCCATGTTGATGTGCGACGGGAGCACATCGATTTCATAGGTGGGACCGACTACAAATGGATGATGAATTTCTGCGGATCGGGATTCGGGTACTGCAGCGATGGGCTGCTTACGCAGATGACCAACCGTGTTGCCGGGTGGTATACGGATGATGATTTCTTCGACAGAGACAAATTCCGGCTGTCCCCGAAGGACGGGGCCCGGCAGTTTGAACCGGGCTATCCGAACGCTCCCGGCATCCGCGGTCTCGGGCTCGTCGCGGATCAGTACCTCGCGATCGGCGGGGAAGTGATCGAGAGGCACATCCTGGAACTGAATGACTGTCTGGCGGAGCGGATCCGGCAGATCCCGGGGGTATACCCGGCGTACGATCTGAAGCGCGAGCAGCATTCTTCGATCTTCATGCTCCGTCTGGCGCCGGAGTTTGAGATCCTGCAGGAAGACTTCGAAAAAGAAAACATCATCGTATCGATCTGGGGCCAGCCGGGCGAGGAGCGGCTGATCCGTCTCGGATTGCATTATTACAACGACCGCTCGGACATCGATGCGCTGTGCCGCTGTCTGGAAGGGGCTGCGCAGCACAGGAACGCTGCAGCTGATGAGAGGAGAGGATAAGAGATGGAAGTCATTCGCAACGCGAGACTGGTTTCCTTCCTGACGGAAGGGTATGACGGAGAGACGGCGGATCTCCTGCTGGAGGACGGTAAAATCAGCAGGATCGTGCCGACCGGAACAATCCCGGCATCCGTACCGGGCTATGACGCGGCAGGCAAAACCGTATTGCCGGGAATGATCGACCTCCATATGCACCTGTATTTCTTCACGGCGAACTTCGACAAGCTGGCGGTGGAGAGCCTCGATCCGAACCGGGTGATCCTGCACGCAGCGGAGTACGCGGAGGAGATGCTCCGGCAGGGGTTCACTACGGTACGTGACGTCGGCAACCAGTTCTACGCTGGGATCCTGATGCGGGAGATGGTCAAAGCCGGGCATGTGAAGGGCCCGCGGATTTTCGCGGCGGGAAAATGCATTTCGCCGAGCGCGAACGGGAACGAGACCTTCCCGGGTCTCTACGCGGAGTGCAACGATCCGGCATCGATCACGCGGATCTGCCGGGAGGAGTCGGCCAAAGGCGTGGATCTCCTGAAGTACATGGCGACCGGCGCCGTTGCGAATGCCCGCGGGATTCCGGGCGCGCTGATCACGACGCGGGAGGAGCTGCAGGCGGTCAAAGATGCGGCGGACGCTCTCTACCTGCCGGTTGCCGTCCATTGTCACGGCAAAGCCGGGATCGTTCTGTGTGCGGAAGTCGGCGTGACCACGATCGAGCACGCCTCGGACATCGATGCGGAGTGCACGGAACTCCTGCTGAAACATGGCGGCAGGACAGCGATCGTTCCGACGCTCGGACCGATCGGCCTGATGAACGCCGGTCTGCTGGGGGAAGCCGTCGCAGCGAAGATCGATCCACTGGATCAGCAGCAGGAACATCATCCGATGGTCGAGGCGAACCGCGCCGGCGTGCTGACCGGCTGGGGGACCGACGTCAGCCTCGATTATTTCGCGGCGAATCCGGGCAGCGAGTTCCTGCTCCGGAAGCTCCGCGGCTACACGCCGGAGGAGATGCTCTGCCAGGCGACGAGAAACAGCGCGAAAATCCTCGGGCTGGAGGACCGGCTTGGAACGATCGCGGAAGGAAAGCTCGCGGATCTCGTGATCGTCGACGGAAAGCCGGATGAGGAAATCAACGTGATGACGAAGCTCCCGGCAGCTGTGTACCGGGAAGGCGTCCGGTATTATTAGAAGGGAGGAAAGAGACATGAGCCTGTTGCTCAAGAACTGCCGGCTGATCCCGGAACTGTCGGGAGGCTGGGATCAGGGCCTCGCCGATGTGCTGCTGGAAGGGCAGATGATCGCGAAGATCCTCCCGGCAGGAGATTTTGGCGCGGACAGTGCAGAGGGTAAGCCTGCGGCGGACACCGTCATCGACTGCGGCGGCAGAACACTGATGCCGGGACTGATCGATCTCCACGTGCATCTTTGCACCGCGGGCTGCGGGATCGGCGTAGAGTATGTGAATGAGCAGGATCTGATTCACAAAGCGTGCCGCAGCGCACAGAGCTATCTGGCGTGGGGTTACACGACGATCCGGGACATGGGTACGACCAACGCGGCTTCCGCAACCGTGCGGAATATGATCAACGAAGGGATTCTCAAGGGTCCGCGGATTCTCTCGAGCACCCGGATGCTGTTGCCTGCAGGGCTGCTGGAGCGTTCGGATGAAAACACATCTTATCACAGCATCTCAGGCCTGGAGGAGATGCGGCGCGCAGTCAGGGAAGAGATCGGTGAGTCCAGGGCGGATGTCGTCAAGATCTACGCGTCCGGCTCCGCCTACAACCCGGGCGGGGAGCCGACGCTGGCGATCCTGACGCCGGAGGAGATCAGGGCAGCCGTAGAGATGGCTGATTTCCGGGCGCGCAAGGTTGCGGCGCACTGCCACAGCAATACCGCGATCCACTACTGCATTGATGCCGGCGTTTACACGATCGAGCACGCCAGTTACATAGACGAGGCGGGGATCGCGAAGATGCAGGGGAAGGACGCCTATCTTGTGCCGACGATGACACCGTACAGTTATGTCAAGGGCAGCAATCCGGATCCGATGATGGACGCGTGGTTCGCGCAGATTCGTCAGGAAATGGGCGAGAAGATCGCGCCGCACATGAAGGCGGCCTATGACGCGGGCCTCGAACTCGGCTTTGGCACGGACACGGCGGACGGTGATTTCCGGACGAACGGGCCGGGCGCGGAATTCCGAGTCCGGACAGAGCAGTGCGGGATGCGTACGATCGATGTATTAAAGCAGGCAACACAGATCAGCGCGAAGATCATCGGTCTGGAGGACCGGACCGGAACGCTGCGGGAGGGATTCCTCGCGGACCTGATTCTGGTCGACGGCAAACCGGAAGAGGATGTCTCGGTATTCACGAGGAAGCCGGATCTCGTGATCCGGAACGGGGAGATCACCTGTCAGCACTGAGCCGGCAGTCTGCAGCGGAGGCTGCCCGCTCTGTGCTGATAGATAATGAATTTAACAAGAAATGTGTTGACAAAATGATATCACATGTATATACTGATATCACAGCTGATGATATCAGTATATACACTAGAAACAAGCTGGTGTTCCAATAGAACAATCAAGGAGGAAAACATGGAAACCAACACCCACAAGACACTGCCTTTGAAGACCAAATGGCTGTTCGCGTCCGGCGACTTCGCCAAGACCCTGCTCGTCGTCATGACGATGGGCTTCTCCCTGTATTTCTACACGGATATCATCGGTATTAATCCGGCGATCGCATCGACGATCATCCTGATCGCCAAGATCTGGGACTTCGTCAACGACCCGATGATGGGCACGCTCGTCGATCGGACCAAGTCCAAGGAAGGCAAGTGCCGCATATGGTTCAAGTACATGGCGGTGCCGGGCGGTATCGTTCTGGCGTTGAATTTCATCGTTCCGGAGCTGTCGATGTCCGGCAAGATCGTCTGGTTCGCGATCGTCTATACGCTGCAGGGCATGGCGAGCACCGCGCTGCAGATCCCGCAGAACATCCTGATGAGCCGCATCACCACCGATGAAGTCGAAAGAGCGCAGATCAACTCGTTCCGCGGATACTTCAGCATCGCGGCCAATCTGATCGCAGGTTCCTTCGCGATTCCGTTCGTCATGCTCGCGGGCAACAACGACATGAGAAAGGGCTTCGCGATCCTCGGCATCGTCTGCGGCATCCTCTATACGGCGAACTACATCCTGCTCTACGTCTGTACGAGAGGATATGAGCCGGTGGAAGAGGAGATCAAGGAAGAAATCAATCCTGAGATCCCGAAGGAAAAGGTCAACCTTGGAGATGTTATTACCAACGCGCCGTGGCTCTTCGCCCTGCTGTCCTACTTCATCGTCAACCTTGCGATTTCCGCGGCTGGTTCCTCCGGTGTGTTCTATGCGCAGTACAACCTGGGCAACATCAACATCTACTCGGTCATGAACTTCATCGCGATCGGCGGCTCCGTCCTCGTCTACCCGTTCCTGTCCAGACTCGTCGCCAAGTTCGGCAGCGCGAAGCTGATCGTAATCGGCAATACGATCGCGGCAGCAGGGTATCTGTTCCGTTACTTTACACATGACGCGAATCTCGGGATCATCTACGGAGGATACTTTGTCGGTACATTCGGACAGTGCCTTGCCAGTGCGGTCGTCATCCTCGTCGTATTCGACAGCTTTATCTACATGGCACATAAGACCGGCAAAAAAGTACCGGAAGGCGTCCTCGTTTCTGGATTCTCCGTCGCGTACAAGGTCGGTATGGCGATCGGTGCTCCGATCAGCGGCTGGCTGCTGGCAGCTGTTCCGTACGTAGCAGGCGCAGAATCGCAGGAGGAAAGCGTCCTCAATATGTTCTTCAATATGAACACGCTGATCCCGGCTGCCGGATTCATCGTCGCGCTGATCTTCGGACTGATCCTTCTCAAGTTTGACAAGCAGGTCCAGGAATACAAGGCACTGGATGCCGCTGCGGCAAAAGAGCAGGCGTAAACGCAACCAGAGCTGCGGCTAAGAGACAACAATGCAATAATGGTTACTGTAAGTCGGGGAAAGAGGTCGGATGCAAATGCTCTTACCCCGGCTTTTTTATCGGGAAATATAGTATACTGTAAAGGGGTTCACTGCATGAGTGATCAGAAAGGGAAAGGATTGTTCATGAACTACGATGCAACGCATTACTATCTCTACGACGAGATGACCGCACTGCTGAACTTCTGGGCGTCGGAATATCCGGATGTCCTCACCGTTTCGAGCATCGGCAGATCGTATCAGGGTCGGGAAATCCCGCTGGTGACGTTGACGCTTGGCAGAGGGAAGAAACCGGCGGTCCTAATCGACGGCAACATCCACAGCGCGGAAGTGATTTCCTCCTGCGCGGTGCTCTATACGATCGACAAGCTGCTCGCACAGTATCGGGCGGGAGATTCCGAGATCCTTCAGATTCTGCGGGACAAGATCCTCTACCTGATCCCGAGGATCAACGTCGACGCGGTCGACGTCAATCTGACCACCGATGAATTCTGCCGCGGATCCCTGCTGCCGTTCCACGAGGCGGAAGACGGCGTCCGCCGCTGCGATGTCGACGGTGACGGGGTCGTTCATCAGATGCGCCGGAAGAATCCGGAGGGCAGCTGGTATGCCAGCAAACTCGACGACATGGTGATGTTCCGAATCTGGCCGGGCATGCCGGTGCCGGAGGACGCAGTGCGGTATGATTTTATCTGCGAAGGGCTCTATCAGGGTGACGGCGAACCGGAGTTCCGGGAAGCGCGGTCGCCGTATGACATCGATCCGAACCGGTCTTTCCCGTTCGAATGGAAGCGCGATGCGATCGGCGTGACACTGCGCAACGCGGCCGGCGATTATCCGCTGCAGGACTGCGAAACGCGGGCGCTGGCGAATTTCATTCAGTCGCACCCGGAGATCATGCTTAATGTCAACACGCATTCGAACATGGGCACGTACATCACGCCGATGGATTTCACCCAGCATATCGAGCGGACGGAGCCGATCCTGGCCGATGAGGCGGTCTTCGACGCGATCGGAGAAGACGGCGTGAAGATCAGCGGCTACAAGGCGAAGAACGTCTTCCCGAAGGAAGCCGTCTGTCCGGCGCCGGGCTCCTACACGACGTGGCTTTACTACATGCTCGGCATCCCGGCGTGGTGCGCGGAGATCGGCCCGCTCAAGCTTCTCTACACCAACAAGGAGGAGGCGGACACGATGTACTTCATGGACGAGCTCTCCACGGAGGAGATGGTTGTAGAACACCGCCGGAGGCTCGTCGAGTGGGACCGCACGAAGAACGGCGGCGCCTGGTACATGCCGTGGCACGAATTCGAGCACCCACAGTTCGGCACCATCGAGATCGGCGGCTGGGCGAACACCAACGACACCAACTGCATCTGGAACCTTCCGGGGGAATATCTGGCACGCGACTGCGAGGACGCTTATCGGTTCTACCTGCTAAACATCCGCGCGGCCGCGCAGCTGAAGCTGCTGGCATTCACCGCGGAAGACGGCCACGCTGCCGCAACCATCGCGAACATCGGCCGTTTCCCGTCGACCAAGACGTGGCTTGCGCACGAGAAGGGGTTCTGCAGCCCGGGCATGGTGCAGATTGAGGGCCTCCATGCGGGCAAAGCGACAGTACTGATCCGCGAACAGCTCCCGGTCCTCGCGGGAGGCGAGGCGAAGGCCCTGACGTGGACGCTGCCGGAAGGCGGTTATGAGAACTACCGGATCACGATCGAAGGCGAGTGCGCCGGTGAGCAGATCCTGGAAGCATAGCGAATTGACGGAAAAGGAGAAGAATAAATGGCTGATTTTACCCCATTCCACTTTGAGAAAACATTCACCCACGGCAAGTCCGGCATCACCTATAAGGCGGTCGTCGAGGATTATTTCCTGAGAAATGAAGCCGGTGAACCGGAAGCTTCGATCTACAGTTACACTTACCTCGCGCAGCCGGAGCAAGAGGACAAGCCGGTGCTGTTCGGCTACAACGGCGGCCCGGGCGCTTCGAGCAGCTGGGTCCATATGGGCCTGCTCGGACCGAAGCAGGTCACCTTCCCGACGTATCCGAGCGACTCCGGCAATAACGAATCCGTCTACGGCGACAACGGGAACTTCCTGCTCGATGCCTGCGATCTCGTGCTGATCAATCCTCCGGGGACATACAACACCTTCGTCAGTGAAGAGGGCAAGAAGAAATATCACAATACGCTCGGCGACGGGCAGGCGGTTTCGCAGTTCATTCGGGACTGGCTCCGGAAGTACGGCCGCGAAAACGCGCCGGTCTACCTCCTCGGCGAGAGCTACGGTACGCTGCGGAATCTGGCGGTCGCCTATGTCCTTCCGGAGACCGTTAACCTAAAGGGGATCGTCAGCATCGGTACGTCGTTCAACGTCGGTTCCCCGACGACAATGCTCGTCGAGCAGAACGTCCGGAGGCTCGGCGCCAACGCCGCGTGCTGCTGGTATCACCATCACAGACAGGACTGCAATCAGCGGGAATTCGTCGCGGAAGCGATGGATTTCGCCTACCGTGACTACGCGCATGCGCTGCTGATGGGCAGCCGTCTGCCGGCGGAGGAGTTCGAGGCGACGCTGGAGAAACTGAGCTACTACACCGGTATGGATGAGGAGCTGCTGCGGGAAGGCGGTCTTCGCTTCGACGAGATCACCTATCTGACCAAGATGATGCCGGGCAAGCTCGTCAGCGCATACGACTCCCGTCTGACCCGCGTGCTCGAAGGTGAGATGACAGAAGAGGAGTGGAACGAAGCGATCTTCACCGAGCCGTTCTTCGCATTCGCGAACGGGGCGATCGAGGCCGGCCTTACGCGGTATGAGGCGGAAGACCTCGCAAAGCCGGCGGAGGAGCGCCCGGTCTATGAGATGCTTCCGATCGCGATGAACTGGGGTTACGATACCTTGGGCAAGGACACCCTGTATCTGCCGGCGGAACTGATGGAAGCGAACAAGGAGCTCCGGTTCTTCTTCGTCGCGGGCTACTATGATCTCCAGTCCACATTTGACTTCGTCACTTATTTCCTCGGACGCTACGGCCTCCCGATGGATCGAGTGACGTTCAAGGTCTACGACACCGGCCACGCCGCGTATGTCGGCGGGGAGTCCGCGAGCGAAGTCTGTGAAGATATCCGCTCCTTCGTGCAGGCGTAAGGATTAACCCGGCAAAAGCAGAAGAACCCTGCCGGAATCCCGGCAGATGGTAAGATTGGAGGTTTTTCATGAACATACCGGCTTTGTACAACACGGAACAGTGGACGAAGATGCGCGCGGACGCGGAGCACCGCATCCAGCTTGCATCCGGTGAGAAGGCCTTCCGATCCATCGCGGAGGATCGCGTCTTCTACGGGGAGGACGGCCGTGCGGAAGCGGTGATCAACACGATCGCCTACGTCTGCGATGAGGAAAAGGACCGCCCTGTCATGTTCTTCTGGAACGGCGGCCCGGGCAGTGCGACGTCGATGCTGCAGCTCGAGTGCTTCGGGCCGTATCAGATGGCGCGTGACGCGGAGGGACGCCCGCTCGGCGAGCTGATGGAGGATTCCGCGTGCATCCTCGACATCTGCGACCTCGTCTTCGTCGATCCGGTCGGCGTCGGGTTTTCACGGCTGCTGGATCCGGCGGCGTCGGAGAGGTACTGGTCGCTGATGGGTGACGCGAGGAGCAACGCGTTTGCGGTGCTCGACTGGATCCGGACACATCGTCGCTGGAACAGCCCTCTCTATCTGTGCGGGGAGAGCTACGGGACGATCCGCGTCTCGCGGATTCTCGAGGAATTCGGCCGCAACCCGATGGAAGGAAACCGCATGATGCTCGGCCTGAACGTGGCCGGCGTCATCCTGATCGGCGTTGCGCTGTCCGTCGACGGGAAGGGCGGCATCGTGGACCCACACATCGATCTGCTGACCGGCACCCTGCCGACGATGGCGGCGGTGCACTGGTACCACAATGAGAAGGATTCCGGCGTGTCAGAAGAGGATTTCGTGGAAGAAGCCTGGCGCTTCGCGGCGCAGGAACTGCAGCCGGCGCTCTTCCTCGGGGATGCGTGTCCGCAGGAAGAGATCGAGCGCCTTGCGAACCGCCTGCACGAGCTGACCGGCATGGAAGCCGCATATTTCGTCCGAAACCGCCTGAAGCTGAACAGCGCCGAGGACTTCATGCTGCAGGTAACGGCGGCGAAGGGCAGCCGGGTTGACCTCTACGACGCGCGCAAGGAGATTTCCCTCACGAAGACCTACAATCTCGTCGGTGACGGCAATGTGCCGCTCGTCCTGATGAACGGTGCGCTGGCGGAGAAACTCGGGATCGGGACGGACCGTCAGTACTACACCGGCAACATCAATGTCAACGATGCCTGGAACTATGACGGTCTGGAGCATCCGACCAATATGGACTGCCTTCGGAACGCGATGAACCGCATGCCGGGCATGAAAGTGCTCGTCGCCTCCGGGCGGTACGATCTCTGCACACTGCTCGGCAACACCCGCTACATCTTCTCGCATGCGGGTCTGCCACAGGAGCAGCTCACCCTGCGCGAGTACTCCGGCGGTCACGGGGTATACTCGAGCGCGGAAAGCAAGGCGGAGTTTCTCGCGGATGTCCGGGCGATGATTCGGTAAGAAAATTGTTTTTTAAAAAAGGAGGCTTGTATCGGTAGTGGATATATGCTATGATATAGTTACTGGTGATATCAGAGGATATGTGAGGTGATAATATCATGGACGAAAAACTGTCAACGAGAGTATATGAAGCGGTCCGCAAGGAGATTTTGGAAGGTGTATACAGTGCCCGCGACTTCATCAGCGAGGCGCAGATCGCGAAGAAATTCGGCGTCAGCAAGGCGCCGGTCAAGGAAGCGCTGCACACACTGGCGGATCAGGGCTATCTGGTGAGCTATCCGCGGCGCGGCTACATGGTCAACGTCTTCAGCGACGAGGAAATCGATAAGATCCAGGAGATCCGCAAGGTGCTGGAGGCGCTGTGCGTCCGGAACGCGATGAAGTACGCATCGAAGGCGGAGATCGAGTCGCTGAGAAACGAGCTGCCGGAGACCGGCTCCGCGGTCGATCCGCGGGAGACGGTCAACTACCGGTTCCACATCGGCCTGGCGAAGCTGTCCGGCAATGAGTATCTGGTTGAGACGCTGGATCCGCTCGTCATGAAGGCGTCGCTTTCCGGGATCAAGCGGGATGCGGATGTGAAGGGATTCCTCCAGATCCTCGACGCGATGCTGGACGGAGATGAAGCGCTGGCGCTGCAGCTGCTGGATCAGGATATCCGGTATCTCCGGCGGAGGAATGATTAAGAAGAAGGAGTATTAATGATACTGACAAACTGCAGGCTGATCCCGGAACTCACGGGCGGGATCATGAGCGAACACGGAACGATTACCGTAGAGGGCGGAAAAATCGTCTCGGTCAGCCCGGAAGCATACGCGGGCCCGGAAGCGGCCTTTGACTGCGGCGGCAGGACACTGCTGCCGGGACTGATCGACATGCATACGCACATCACCCTGCTTTCCGGCGTGGGAGAGAACTGCAAGGGCGATCCGCTCCAGTTCGAGGTCGAAGCGGCGCGGCAGGCGCGGTACTATCTGAAGCACGGGTTTACCACGATCCGCTCGTGCGGCGAGGCGTACCGGGTGTCGAACTACATCCGGGACATGATCAATGAGGGGCTCCTCGAAGGGCCGACGATTCTGTCGTCCGGGTGTACGCTGTACTCCAGCGTGGCGATGAAACCGAGCGGGATTCCGGGCACCGACTCGTTCTGTGACGGACCGGAGGAATTCACCCGCGGCGTCCGCGTGGAAATGGCCTACGGCGCGGATCAGATCAAGATATACGCCTCTGGTTCCGCCTACAATCCGACCGGCGCGCCTCTCAACCCGATCATGACCGACGCGGAGATCAAGGCGGCGACCGACGCGGCGCGGATGAACAACACCTATGTCGCGGCGCACGCGCACGCGGACAGCGCGATCCGCGCGTGCATCGCAAACGGCGTCCGGACGATCGAGCACGCGACGTATCTGAGCGAAGAGACGCTGGCACTGCTCCTGCAGACGGAAGACTGCTATCTGGTTCCGACGCTGTCGGCGATGTACGTCAACGAGCAGGAACCGGTCATGCGGCAGTTCTGGATCGACCGCCTGACGCCGATGCTGGAGGCGAGCGGTGCGAACATCGAACGCGCCTACAGGGCCGGCGCAGTCATCGGCTTCGGCACGGACAGCGCGCCGGGCAGAGGACAGTATGAAAACGGCGTGGAGTTTCAGTACCGCAAGGAGTACTGTCACATGGCGGACCTCGAAATCCTGCTGCAGGCGACGAAGGTCAGCGCGGAGATCCTCGGTCTTGCGGGCCGGAAAGGCGAGCTGATCGCCGGCGCGGACGCGGATCTGGTGCTCGTGGACGGAAAGCCGGATGAGGACATCTCGGTGATGTACCGGCGGCCGGAACATGTCTGGAAGGGCGGTAAGCAGTTCGTTTAAAAAAGCAGGCTGCGAATTGCCGGGATCTCGGGCAGTGTGGAAACAGTTTTTATGAGAAGGAGACAAAATGGAACCGATTTATGCAGAAGCGCACGGAAGCGTCACAGTCAAAGGAGAAGTGATCGAGTACAAGGTGATCACGGAGGAGACTCTCGTCCCGGGTGAAAACGGGGAGCCGGAGGCGTCGCTCTTCACGTTCTCGTATTTCCGCACGGATACGGACGAGAAAAACCGCCCGGTTGCGTTCGTCTGGAACGGCGGGCCGGGATCGTCGTGCAACGCGACGCACCTGATGTTTGCCGGGCCGAAGCGGATCAAGCTCGCGGAGGGCAGCGTCATGCCGCCGGCGGTGCCGCCGTTTGAGGTTGAGGACAACCCGGCGTGCCTGCTCGACGTGTGCGATCTCGTGTTCTACGATCCGGCTGGTACCGGATTCTCCCGGCTGTATGATCCGGAGAAGGAGAGCAAGTATTACGGAACGAAGGCGGACGCGGTGATCACCGTGGAAATGATCACGCGCTGGCTCAAGAAATATGACCGGTGGAATTCGCCGAAATACCTCATCGGGGAGAGCTATGGATGCACCCGGGCTTCCCGCGTCGTGGAGGAGCTCAACGGAGGAGCTGTGCAGACGAATGGAACGATGCGCTCGATCGTCCTCAACGGCGTAATCGACATCGGCGCGATCATCTGGAGCGACCTCAGCAAGATGATCCTCGTTCCGAAAAACACCGAGCCGACCGTCGTGCTTCTGGAAACCTACGCGGCGACGCACTGGTATCATGAGCACGGAGATGACGGTGCGGCGGAATTCGCTGCGGAGGCCAGAAAGTTCGCGGTCAATGAACTGTCCGTTGCGCTGCTCAAGGGCAATACGCTTCCGGCGGAGGAACTCGCCGCGATGGCGGAGAAGCTCGAAACCTTTACCGGCATCGACAAGGGATTCTGGATGAGTAATCAGTTGAAGCTGGAGAACACCACGCAGTTCGCGGGAATGGTGCTCGCGGCCAAGGGGCAGCAGGTCGGCATCTACGACAGCCGTTATACCATGCCGAAGGCGGACGTGAGCTGCATGCTGGATCCGGCTGCCGACGATCCGGCGATGGGCCAGTACAGCGCGGCGCTGACAGTCGTGGCGAACAGCACGATGAAGGAGTGGCTCGGCCTCGAGACGGACCGGGACTACATCGGCGTCAACTTCGGCGCCGGGCAGCGCTGGGATTACCAGGTGCCTCCGCTGGTCATGGGCGCGCCGGCGCCGAACGAAGTCGAGTGCCTCGTCAAGGCGCAGCGCAGAAACCCGAAGCTGCAGGTGCTGTTCTGCACCGGGCTGTACGATCTCTGCACCTATCCGGGCGGCAACCGCCACATGGCGGCACATTCCGGACTGCGTCCGGAGCAGACGACGCTCCGGGAGTATCCGGCGGGGCATATGTGCTATTCGAATTATGAGACGATCGGGAAGATGAACGACGATATCCGTGAGCTGATCGCGAAGTCGAAGTAGTCGGCAGAATACAATTGTTTTTTCCAGAAAAAGGCAAGAAAATGAGTCATTTTGATCAACTGATCGACCGTACCGGCCTGGAAACGGTCAAGCAGGCCTATACGCCTGACGTCATCAATACTTCGGGACATATCAGTATGTGGGGCGCGGAATTCGAGTTCCCGACCGCGCCGTTCGTCACGGAAGCGCTCGCCGAGTGGGCGAAAAAAGGCCTCTACGGCTATACCGTGCCGACGGAGGATTTCTGGCAGTGCATCGCGGACTGGATGGATTTCCACCGGAACTGGCAGATCCGGACCGACTGGATCGTGCCGGTCTACGGCATCACTTCCTCCGTCGCAACGACGATGCGCGCGTTCACGGAAGAAGGTGACGGCATCATCGGCTTCAGCCCGGGGTATCACATGTACTGGGAAGCTGTCGAGTGGAGCAACCGCCGCAAGGTGCCTTCCCCGCTGCTCTATGAGAACGGCACGTTCCGGATCGACTGGGAGGATCTCGAGGCGAAGATGGCGGATCCCCGGAATAAGATTCTGCTCGTCTGCAACCCGAATAACCCGACCGGAACCGTCTACTCCCCGGAAGATCTCCGCAGGATCGCGGAGCTCGCGGTGAAGTACGATGTGATCCTCTATAACGACGAGATCTTTGCGGAGTGCCTCTATGACGGCGTCGAGTTCAAGACGTTTAATCAGGTGGCAGGCAATGACCTCAAGGTCATCACCGCAACTTCGATCGGAAAGTGGCTCTCCTTCACCGGCGCGAATCAGGCGAACCTCATCATCCCGAATGATGAACTGCGTGAGGCCTTTATCGCGGAGCGCAACCGGGAGTTTTACGGCAGCTATCAGCCGCCTCTGATCCCGGCGACGCGTGCGGCCTACACGCCGGAAGGCGAACGGTGGCTCTCGGAGATGATGGCATACGTGCAGGAGAATTACCGGATGGTCGACGCGTTCTTCCGCGAGTACCTGCCGGAGTTCCGCGCGGTGAAGCCGGACGGCACGTATATCCTCTGGGTCGACGCGCAGGACTTCTGCGGCCGGCAATTCGGCGGAGATGACGCGAAATTCGAGGACTTCCTCGTGAACAAAGCGTACTTTCACATGGATATCGGTACGCGGTACGGCGATGAGACCGGGTTCTTCCGGATGGCGCTGTGCATTCCGCGGGCGGAGCTCCGCAGGAATCTGGAGTCGCTGCGGACGGCGGTGGGGGAGCTGCAGAAATGATGCATGCTCTCGCTGGCGACATGCCGGACTGCAGTTATATGAGACACAATGCAAATCCGACATGTCAGTAGTTGGTTCGAGACATGTCGGATTGTAATAACGAGGTGATATGCCCCCTTTATGAGAGACAGTGAAAAACAAAATCACTGTTAATCATGAAGGGAGCTTTCGTATGGGAAGAAAAGGAGCGAAGATATCTAATGAGGCCAAACTCGAATATGCAAGGCTATGTTTTGAAAACAGGATCTGTCAATGTGAAGCAGCAAGGCAGTTGGGGTTTGATGAATCTACCGTTCGAATGTGGGTGCACAGATACCGTGAGCATGGTGAACTTGCATTTCCAGATACAGGAAAGAACAATGTATATTCTCCGGAACTAAAGTCAAATGCAGTACATAGCTATTGATTACCCTGAAAGTCCTCCGCAAACGGGGATATTGATTTCAAAGTGTTTTCACGCTACAATGAATACAATGGGAGGTGTGCCGGATATGCTGAAAGAGCGACTTGAACTGAACAAAGAGAGCGAAGCCGTCCTGCAGGCGATGAACGAGACGGAGCGCGTCAAAGAAGAAAACCGGCGTCTGATCGCAGAGATCGAATCCGCGGCGGAGCTGGGCGATCTGATGAGTTCCATCGCGTCCCTGCTCACGAACATGCCGGCGATGAGCTTTTCGAAAGACGCGAAGACAGGCCGCTATCTGGCCTGCAACCAGTCCTTCGCCGAGTACGCGCACAAAAGCTCGCCGGAGGAGGTCGTCGGGCTGACCGACTTCGAGATCTTCGATCCCGTGACGGCGGCGCACTTCGTTGAGGACGACCGGAAGTCGCTGGAGATGGATGAGCCTTACGTCTTTTTCGAAGACGTGCCGGATGCCGGCGGCGAGACGATCCGGAACCTCCAGACGACCAAGATGAAATTCACCGACGCGGTCGGCAGGCTCTGCACGCTGGGGATGTGCGTCGACGTGACCGAGATGACCCGGATCAAGACCGCGGAGGCGGAAGCCCGGGCCAAGCAGCAGGAGCTCGAGGGGAAGCTGGAGCTCCAGGGGAAGCTGCTGCAGCAGGAAAAAGACCGGGATCAGCAGGACAAGCTGATCACGGCGCTTTCGTCCGACTACCGGAGCGTGTACTACGTCGATCTGGACCGGGACGAGGGCATCTGCTATCAGGAGCATCCGGATCTGCCGGACGGCCTGAAGACCGGACAGCACTTTCCGTTCCGCGAGGTCTTCGGCGCCTACGCGGAGGCCTATATTCAGGAGCAGTACCGTGAGGAATTCCTGAACTTCATCCGGCCGGAGACCATCCGTGAGAACCTGAAGTCCGGGCGTGTAAGCTCGTACCGCTATGTGGTGGAGCGAAACGGCACGGAATCGTACGAGATGGTCCGCTTCGCGGGCGTGCGGCATCCGGAGGACCGGGACGATCACATGGTCCACGCGGTGGGCGCCTGCTTCGCGGACGTCGACGAGGAGACCCGGAAGACGCTGACGCAGAACCAGACGCTGCTCGACGCGCTCGCGTCGGCCGAGCAGGCGAGCCGGGCCAAGTCATCGTTCCTCTCCCGCATGAGTCACGAGATCCGGACGCCGATGAACGCGATCATCGGACTGAACGGGATCGCGCTGCAGGATCCTGAAACTCCGGAGCATACGAGAGAATACCTGAAGAAGATCGGCGCGTCCGCCGACCATCTTCTCAGCATCATCAACGACATCCTCGATATGTCCCGCATCGAGTCGGGGCGGATGGTCCTCCGGCGGGAGCCGTTTTCGCTGTACGGCGTGCTGGAGCAGGTCAACACGATCATCGGCGGGCAGTGCCGGGAAAAGGGTCTGCGCTACGAGAGCAAAGTGAACGGCCGGCTGGCAGACTGCTATTTCGGCGACGACAAGAAGCTGCGGCAGATCATGATCAACATCCTGGGCAACGAGGTGAAGTTCACGCCGGAGGGCGGGACCGTGTGCTTTATCACCG
>CAYLSR010000006.1:0-17382 GCA_964385855.1 uncultured Mogibacterium sp. | reverse complement strand
GTCCATGATCATTCCGCCCTGTCCCGGATAGTACTGCTCGAAGATCTCACGGTACAGCAGGCTCTCCTTGGTAAACGGCGTCCCGTGCTCAAACCGCATCCGGCACGTCTCGAATTCTTCGTCCGTGTAGCAGCTCTCCGCATATTCCTTGAGGTCGTCCACGAGGGAGTGCCCGACCGCGTCGGAGAACGCCGCCTTCTGCCGCCAGAGGATCTCGTCCGGCAGGATGTGATCCTGCTCGAACGCATGCCGCAGCAGATATTTCCCCATGCCGTAACGGTTCATCTTGATCTCCGGGTCGATCCCAAGGACGTACTGCACGAACTCCGTATCGCCGAACGGCACCCTTCCTTCCATCGAGTGGCACGAGATGCAGCGGTCCGCCCGCAGCACGTCATATTCGTGCAGCTCCCGAATTCGCTTTTCGGACTCCCGCTGGAAGCTCTCCGCGTCCGGCGCGAAATCCGTATACTTGTAGCCGAACAGCTCATCGGAGATCTCGCCCGTCATGAGCACCTTGAGATCCGTTGTCTCCCGGATCTTCTTGCAGCACAGGTACATGCCGAGGCTCGCGCGGATGGTCGTGATGTCCCAGGTCCCGAGCGCCTGTATGACTTCCGGGAGCGCCTCTAAGATCTCCTCCCGGGTCATGTAGAATTCGGTGTGGTCCGCGCCGATGTAGTCCGCCGCGATCCTCGCGTAGCGGAGATCGATCGGATCGAGATCCATGCCGATCGCGAACGTCCGGATCTTCCGGCCGAGCAGTTTCGCGCTGATCGCGCACACCAGACTGGAATCGAGACCGCCGGACAGCAGGAATCCGAGCGGGGCGTCCGCATCGAGACGCTCTTCGACCGAACGGATCAGCCTGTCGCGGATGCCGGCGCAGACCTCCTCGACATCGGATGGCCTGCCGGCCGCCTCCACCCTCGCCGCGATGTCCAGATACGGATGGAACGCTCCATCCTTGTAATAGTGCCCCGGCGGGAACGGGCGGATCTCCTCGCAGAGCCCGACCAGGTCCTTCGGCTCGCTGGCAAAGACGATCTCCCCATACCGGTCATAGCCGTAGTACAGCGGCCGGATCCCAATCGGGTCTCTCGCGGCGATCAGCGAATCGGTCCTGTGATCGTACAGGATCAGCGCGAATTCCGACCCCAGCATCGGGAACATGTCCACTCCGTGCCGGTGATAGAGCGGCAGGATGACCTCACAGTCGCTCTCCGTCTTGAATTCATGCTGATCCGCGAGTTCTTCCTTCATCCTTCGGAACCCGTAGATCTCTCCGTTGCAGACGACGGAGTCGCCGCCGAATGTGAACGGCTGCATGCCGCGGTCGCTCAGGTCCATGATCGCGAGCCGCTGAAACCCCAGATAGCAGCGGCCGCACTCCGCAAACCGGGTGGCGTCCGGTCCTCTGGACACGGTCGCCTCGAAATGACTTCTGACTTCTTCTCTCGGGAGCATCCTCCCCTGAACACCGATGATCGTACACATAAATAAGCACCTCCGGATCTTTAAGTGCAGCTGCCTGTACGTGAGAAGACAATACTTCTTTCGCTCAGGACGAATAGCTGCGATCCGCGGTGCCACCTGAATTACCGTAAATGAAAACGGTCCCCTTACTGAGCTCTTTGGAAACAATAAGGAGACCCCTGAAATCTGCTTCAGGATCACGACAGCCTGACGCTGTCATGAGGATCGTACAAAGCTCCAACAAGCCCGTGCGGTATGACGGCCGCAAACCGTCGCCCTTACTCTCTCCGCCGAAGCGGGGATTTCTGTTTGAAGCTCCCGGGTGTTCTTCGCATAGATTCTTCGTATGGCGTTCCCACTATTCCACCACTCACTGTGAACTGAACTTCTATGGTACTTTTCCCGATCAATGCCTTTGTGGATATTCAATTTATAGGTTGATTATAGCTCGTTTTTTTGAAAAGTCAACAATTAATTTAAATTTCATCTGGTGTAATTTGTTGAATTCCACATTGATTGGAGCGTGCTCGGTATTGTCAGATCCCGACCCCGTACAGCGGGATCACATTGATCACCGGTTCCTCGTACGGGTGGAGCGCCCGATGTGCCCGGCATCCACGGACTGCAGCGCCTTCCGCAGGCGCTCAAAGTGCGATTCCGGGATGAAGACCTCCATCTTGAAATATTGAATTGCGGCAGGATCGATCCTCATGGTTTGTCTCCTTTCGATCGCGCATCAGAATTTCGGCGCCAGCACCTGTTCCGCCCGCTCCATCTGCCTCCGGACGATCCGAAAATCGACCGCAAAGGCCCCCTCCGAAATCGCGACCGGAACGGTATCCTCAAACGTATACCTCCGTCCGAGTTCATTGCGCTCGAAGTCGTAGACGGTCACCGTCTCCTCCGCCGGGTCGACGATCCAGTATTCGCGGACACCGGAAGTCATGTATTTGTTGAGTTTGATGATCAGGTCTTTCCGGCGGGTCGATGGGGATACGACTTCCAGCACGAAATCCGGCGCTCCCTGAAACGCGCCGGCGGACTGGTGTGCGGGCTCGTCATCCGGTTGTTCTGCCGCGGCCTCTTCCCGCTGGCAGACGACATAGATGTCCGGCTGGACGATCGTGCTGTCATCCCGGTCGAGCCGGACATCGGAAGGAGCGATGACCGGCACGCAAGGCCCATCGTGCTGCATGGCATAGGCGTTCATCATCGTGAAGACCGTCCCCGCAACGACCTGGTGCGCCTTGGACGGAGCCGCAAGATCGTAGATCACCCCGTCGATCAGCTCCACGCGGACGTCGTCCGGGATCCGGTAGTAATCGCGGACGGTGTATTCGCCCTGCTTCCGGATCGGGATCCGGTACCTGGGATGGATCGGAAGGCCCTCTTTGGAAAACTCAGTCACTTCTCCGAAAGCATACGTGCGGTCCGTCGTCATCGAATCGCCAGTACCGTACAGATCCAGGGCAGCATCCGATTCCCGCAGCCGATAGCTGCCGTCCTCGCCCGGGTATTTGTCGTACCGCGCCGTGTCTCCGCGCCGGAATACCGCCTCCAACGCCTTCATCGTATGGTACCGCGGCGTCCTGGTCACACCGGCGAAGATCTTCTGGACCGTCGCGAGCGGCACGCCGGAGCGCTCCGCGATCATCTCGTTCGTGTAATGATGCTGTTCTTTCAATCTCCGGAGTTCTTCGATCGTCATGCCGCCATATCCTTTCCGTTTTATTTCCATTATATTACCATATTCGTCCACATTTGTCAATCCTTCCCGGGATTTGCTATCCTGCTGCGGATGTCCTATAATGGTTTTACCAAATACCATCAGGGAGCATCCGACGATGAACATCACGCAGGAGATCTTCGGCCGCAGGCGGCCGGTCCGGGACAAACTGATACGGTACGGTTTCACGGAGGTGACCGGCGCACCGGGTCTGCTTTGGTACCGGGAGGACTTCATGGACGGCGCGCTTCGCGCGGAAGTTTTCGTGCGCCCGGACGGGACGGTCGAAAGTCACGCGGTCGACCTCGACACCGGCGAGGAGTACACGCCGATCAACGTCGAGGCGCAGCAGGGCGCCTACGTCGGCGCGGCACGAGAGGCCTACCGGGCGATCCTGGAGCGGATCGCCGAGGAATGCTTCACAGAGGTACCGTTCCTCTCCGATCAGGCCAACCGGATCGCGGCGAAGATTCGGGAGCGATACGGTGTGGAGCCGGAATTCCTGTGGCCGGACCGGCTGCCGGGCGCAGGGGTCTTCCGCCATCCGCGCGGCCGGAAGTGGTTTTCCATCGTCATGGCGGTCCCGCGCGGCAAGCTGGAGGGCGAAAGCGGCGAGGACCTCGTCGACGCCATGAACGTCAAGATCGACCCGGCGCAGCTGGATGCGCTCCTCAAGGAGCCGGGCATCTGCCGCTGCTACCACATGAACAAGAAGCAGTGGGTGACCCTGTGCCTGGACGGCCGGCTGACGGACGAGCGCGTGCTGGAGCTCCTTACAGACAGCTTCGAGCGGACACGCGGCGGTTCCTCCGGGCAGAAAAAACTGACCCCGCAGGATCCTTCAGTCCCGAGAGGCCGTCAGTACTGGATCATTCCATCCAATCCGAAGTATTTCGATGTTGAAGGCGGCTTCCGCGCGAACGGCGGCATCCTCCTTTGGCACCAGCGGATCAAAGCGCAGGCCGGTGACATCGTCTACATCTACCAGACGGAGCCGGTCGCCTCACTGAAGTTCCGCTGCCTCGTCGAACGCGCGGACATCCCGCGCGAGGATCCGACAGTCGGCAAATCCCCAACCGTCCTCAAACTGATGGAGATCCGGCTGCTCCAGACCTATGAGACCGGCCTGTATCCGCGGAAGTGGCTCAATGAGCACGGGATCGCGAAGACCGTCCGCGGGCAGCGGAGCGCGCCGCAGGAGCTGGCGGAGGCGATGGAGCCGGAAACGGACGCCTCTCGCTGACCCATGCCGGCTGGCTGGCTTCTTCTCCAGATGCCCGATCAGACACTCCTCTCTTTTTTGCGGACGACCAGCAGCGCATACACCGCTTCTGCCGCCAGGAGGACCGCGAAGAGCACCATCTGCAGCGCAGAAGCCGACGCTGCCGGTTCAATGTAGAGCCTGTTGGTATAGTCGATCAGGAAGTGCACGAGGATGACCTCCGAGATGCTGTTATTCCTGAGATATATCGCGGCTAAGACCATCCCGATGACAAGAGAATAGACAGCCTGCAAAGCAACCGCGGCAAGCTCCTGACCGACAAGATTCGTCAGGTGGACCGCCGCGAAAAAAACCGCGGAGAGCAGCATGCTGGCGAGATCTCCGTGCCCTTTCTTCTTGAGGTTGTAGAGGAAGATGCCCCTGAACAGGACTTCCTCGAAGATGGCGGGAGACGCCGCCGTGAGCAGCGCCTCTGTAAAGAAGACGGCTCCGCCGAAAGATGCGCCGGAGCTGAGATTGTAATAGAGGTTCCACGCAGCGAACAGCAGCGCCGGGAGGAGGACCGCGAAGCTTGCGTCCGGATTCCTTCCCGTAAAAGCCCTCCTGTAGAGCAGGAGCAGCAGTAAGCCGGCAACGATCCTCCCGACCGAAGAAGTCAGATCCGGATGCAGATTCAGGATGTTACCGGGAATGATCACTGCGATGGCCACGAGGAATGCGGCGATCGTCAGGAAGCTCTCGAATATCACGGGATGTTTTTCGCCGAACTGATACATTTCATACCTCCAATTGCTTATCCCATCGCCTTCACGTCCGAGTTTTCTTCGCCGAACTTCTCTTCAAAAGAGGGATGTCAGCTTCAGCTGCATCCCTCGTCTTTCGATGTTGCTCCGTTTACTCTTCCTCGTCCTGCAGCAGCCCGTGATCCTCGATGCCCTGCTCGAAGTCCTCATTCGTCTTGTAGTAGTGCACCGTCCCGTTCTCATCCGCGAAGAAGAACAGGTCGTCGGACTCCGTGTAGTGCAGCACCGCGTCCATCGCGTCCCCGACCACCGTGCTGATCGGCCCCGGCGGCAGGCCCGCGTACTTGCGGGTGTTGTACGGGTTGTCGCTGTCGAGCTGGCTCTGTTTCAGATCCACCCGGTCGATCTGGAAGATGTAGCCGACCGTGACGTCGCTCCCCAAGGACATCCCTTCGTCCAGACGGTTCATGAACACGCCCGCGACCGCCGCCTGATCTTCCGCCGTCGCCTCCTTGGTCACGATCGACGTCAGCGTCAGGAACTCATGAACGGTGAACCCGGAAGCTTCGATTTCCGCCTGGCGCTCGATCAGCGCTTCGTCCATCCGGTCGAGGCACATCTCGGTGAAGCCCTCGATCGTCGAGCTGTCGTCCGTCACGAAATAGGTGTCCGCGTACAGGTAGCCTTCCAGCGGGTACATGACGTCCTCGTCCAGGATCTCGTCCGTGAGGAACCAGTACCGCTCAATCAGCTCGTTCAGGTACTCTTCATCCGCCCACTTCGCGAGGATCTCTTCCGGCGTGTACGGCAGCGTCGCCGAGATCGCCTCCGCCACCTGCGTCAGCCTCGCGCCATCCCGGACCTCCACGGATTCCTTTGCGATGTATTCGAAGTCCCCGGTATTGATGATCGACATCATCTCGTGGAAGTTCATCCCCTTGTTCAGGACGTAGGTGTTCGCCTGAAGGCTGTCGTATTTGCTGATGCGGACATTGATCTTCGCGCAGGTCCGGCTCTTGATCAAGCCGGCTTCGTCCAGAATGTCCACGATCGCCGATGCGCCGGTCCCGCTCGGGATGGTCACCTCGACCGGTTCCTCATTGCCCGGCTCCACAGCCATGAGCCCGAGCGTATAGCCTCCGCCTGTCGCCACCAGGACGAGCAGAATGAGGATGAGAATCAGCAGTCCGCGCCCCTTGCGTTTCTTCTTTTTCATATAAACAGTTCCCTTCGTCAGCTTTGAAGTGTTTTCTGACTTATTGTACCACAATATCTAGTAAAGGAATACTGTTCTTTTTTATTTATCTACTGCCCGTTGGGTGAAATGTTCGGTGTTGCCCGGGGGTTCACCGAAGAATTCACCTAAAAAACCGGCATTATTGGGTGAAACATTCGGGGATGCCCGGGGGTTCACCGAAGGTTTCACCCAACCGATGGCCGTCAGTTGATTCTCTTTTTTCAAAAAGCTGACATTGATTCCAATGTCCTGCTGTTCTGTGGTATAATAGATGTTAAGAATTAATGCGTTCTTTATAGGGAGGTGCCTCATGAATCTGACCTATAACATTATCTACGAAGAACTGAAGCAGTCTCTGGACTGCAAGCTGTACGGCTCCAATCTGGGCGTAGAGCCGTTTGGCAACTTCCAGATCTATGAGAAGGGGATGAGGCTGGAGAATTCCTGCTTCTACATCGTCACGAGCACACCGTACGACCTTCCCGCCTATGCGGACAAGATCCTGTTCATCCTCTGCGAGGAAGCCGTGAACGACGTGACGCTGCGGTTGATGGAACACTACAGCTACATCGGTTTCAGCGAAGAGCAGCCGGTATGGAAGGTCGTCAACATCGTCTTGAATGCGGTCCATAAATTTACCGATTGGCGCGATGACTTTGACAACGAGATCCGAAAGCCGGGCTCCCTCGACAATGTACTGGCACACACCTTCCCGCTCCTCGGCAACACGCTCCTGCTGGTTGACGCCGATCTCCGCATCATCAGCATCTACAGCAGTCAGGAAGGCATTGTTGACATCGCTAAGGCCGATCTGAAAGAAGATCTGATGGCCCAAGCCAGACAGGAGTATCTGCAGACCCGAAACGAACGGGAAGTCTTTTATCGCCATATAGAGGGAGATTGCCCGCGACTCATCTACAACCTGTTTGATGAAGGTGAGTTCGTCGGTATCCTCAGCCTGCAGGAAGATGCCGTGCCGATCCGCCCGTGCGACGCAGACATCCTGAAGCTCCTCGGAGACTATGTCGCTAAAATCTTCCGTCATCTCGGCTCCAAATACTCGCCGCATATCAACCGCCTCAGCAGCGTTGTCTCCTATCTCCTGCACAACAACATCAACCCCGATAACCTGCGCAAATCTGTCCATCACGCGGCCGACTACGCGGGAATCGGCAAAGAGGAAGAATTCCTCGCCCTCGTCATTCATAAGCCGGAAGATCAGGCAGACCGGTATCTGCCGTTCTTCATGCACAGCCTGTCCGTCCGGGTCCCGGGGCTGGTGCTCGAAACCAACGAACTGGAGGACAGCGTCTTCATCCTCCGATACAGTTTGGCGCGATCGCTCGGGATCGATGTTGAGCAGACGATAGAAGATTACCTGCAGGAATTCGATTTTTCAGCCGGCATCAGTGAACTCTATCCGGACCTCGCCGACACCCGTTTCTACTACCGACAGGCGAAGATCGCTCTCATGATGGCTGTCAGCACGGATCTGAAGCATGTCAATGCCTTCTCGCAGTACTACGCGAATTATCTGATGAACCGGCTCACTTCGGACATGCCGCCGCGGGTCCTCTACTCCAGAAGCTTCCGGAATATCCTGGAACTGGACAAGGAAAGCACCATCAGCTATCTCGAAACACTTCGTGCTTTTATGAAAAACCACCTGAGCATGACCAAGACCGCGAATGCACTGTACATCAGCCGCAACGCGCTCCTGTACAGGATGGAGAAGATCCAGACGCTCATGAAGGAGTGCGGAGAAGACCTCACGAACGACGTGGATTATCTGCGGATACTCACCTCCTTCCTGATGTACGACCGATACAGCGAATCCGTCAACACCGCAGATTTGCACTGACCTTTACAATCTTCCTCAAAGCGAAAAGAAAAGCAGGGATCTCTCGTTGTCCCTGCTTCTTTATTTCTTTCAGAACACACCGCTACTGATGCTCCGGAACCACGGCTCCTGCTTTTTTCTTCCTGCGCTCTTCCTTTGCCGCCAGCGCCTTTTCCGTCGGACGGACGAGGAACAGACAGGCCAGCAACGCGATGATGTACAGCGCGATGGTGAAGTACAGGACGTGCTGATATCCCGTCGGGTTCACCGCGTACATCTCGTGGTTGGCGATCAGTGAGTTGATATCGAGCCCCGCGGCCGAAGCTTGCTCCTCCGTATACAGAACATTGCCGTAGATATACTGCACCATCCCGGTGTTCTTTACGATCATGGAAGCCATCTGGTTCCCCGTCAGACCCGCAAAGGCCCAGGCCGACAGCGTGATCCCGTGGATTGCGGAGATACTGCCCATCCCGTAGTGATCGGACAGCAGCGTCGGCACATTCGAGAAACCGCCGCCATACCCTCCGTTGACGATATAGATCAGCGCGAGGACCAGAATCGCAAGCGCCGGAATCGCCGCACCGTTCTCGATGCCCCTGGTGACGATGACAAGCCCCGTCAGCAGGATCGACAGGATGAAGATCATCTTGTAGATCGTATTTCTGTCCTTCATGATATCCGCCCAGGCGGAGAGAACCAGCCGCCCACCCGCATTGAAGATCGCGGATCCGGTCGACAGGAGCCCCGCGATCGCACCGAATCCCAGGCACTTGAAGATCATTTTCTCCTGGCTGATCAGCGCCAGGCCGCAGGTGATGTTGATGTAGAACATCAGCCAGATGCCGATGTAATTGGTAATCGGTTTCGTCCGGATCGTCTCGAGGATGCCCGGCTTCTCACCCTTCTCCTGCGGCTCATGCCAGCCTGCCGGTTTAGCCAGCAGCCTGTGCCCGGTGAACATCATCACGAAATAGACCACAGCGAGGATGAAGAACATCTTATAGACGCTTCCTTCTCCGAGCCCGTTCAGCATCGCCGTCATGATCGGGCTTGCAATCGCCTTCGCCGCGCCGAAACCGGCTACCGCGAGTCCCGTCGCCAGCCCCTTGCGATCCTCAAACCAGAGCATCAGCGTTTTGACCGGCGACAGGTACCCTGTACCGAGACCGATGCCCATGATGAACCCGTAACTGATGTAGATGCCGATCAGTGCAATTGGGCTGCCCGGGTGCTTTCCGCCGTAGAGGATAAAGAATCCCGTCAGCGCCATACCTGACGTGAAGCAGATCGTCGCGATCAGCGAGGCCTTGTGCACGTCTCTCTCCACGATATTTCCGAGGAACGCCGCCGACATCCCGAGGAAAAAGATCGCAAAGGAGAATGCCCACTCTGTCGCTTCCTTGGAATATCCGACATAGTCCGCGATCTCCTGGCTGAACAGCGACCAGCAGTAGACGGTCCCGATGCTGCAGTGGATCAGCAGTGCCGGAATCGCGGCGCGAAACCACTTGTTTTCTTTCCAGCCGCCGGGTTTATTCCCGTTCTTGCTCATTTTACTCACCATCCTTTCTGTTCCCGGAGCGCCGGGAACCGTTTTGGGGGTATAAAAATTACACCTCCGGAAGCTGTCCTCTTCCGGCTGCGTTTAACAGCGTCAAACTGCTTTTCTGTTTAATGATCAGACGTTCGGATCAAACACCGGGATCCAGGCTTTCCACGTCTTGCGCATCCCTTCCGTGAACGACTGGTATTCAAATCCCAGCACTTCGGTGATCCTGCTGCCGTCGCACAGGTCATCCCGGATGATCGGAAACGGCATCGGGATCCTCTCCTGCACGATCGTTTCCTCCGTCACCGGAACATACTGGATCGGGCGGTCGCTGCACGCTTCCAGCACGGAGAAGAAGGTCGGGTAATCCAAGATCTCCGAACCGGCCAGATGAAAAACTTCATTTTCCGCACGCGGATCCTCCAGGCAGCGGAGGATCGCCCGCGCGACGTCGGCAACATAGACGAACTGGAACCGCGCGCCGCCGCCCACCGGATAAGGCAGCTTTTCTCCGGCTGCGATCATCCGGATAAACCAGGATTCGCGTTCGGCATAATTATACGGTCCGTAGATGAACGCAGGCCGCAAGATGGTCCAGGTCGTGTCGGATTTCCGGCACAGGCTGCGAAGTTCCGCTTCCAGTACCCCTTTTTTGTATGCATAGACCCCGTCCCGGGTCTCGTCCGGGGTGCGGATGACCGGAGACTGCTCTGTCTTGGCCTCAGACGCGGGAACATCGCACACGCTGGAAGAACTCATCAGTATGTAGTGTGACGCATGAAATCCCGGGATCTGAAAGACCGTCTCCAGATCGCCCGGCTCATAGGCGCAAAAGTCGACGACGGCGTCCCACGCGGTGCCCGACAGAGCCTGTTCCATCGCGGGACGGTCATGCCGGTCGCAGCGGATCTCGCGGATCTCCGCCTTCCCCATGCTGTACCTTCCGCGGTTCAGCAGCGTCAGGGAAAGATCCTCCTGCTTCGCGGCGACCTGCACGAATACCCGCCCGACAAAATATGTACCCCCGAGGACAAGGACCTTCATGATCACACCCTTCTCTCCAAATCGATCAGCTCAGCTTCGGTCCGCTGCGGCGCTGCGAGCATCCATTCGGCAGAAGCCGCGTCTTTCGCACGGCACTGCTTCTGCCGGCGTTCAATTCAGGCTCTCCGCCTGCTCCAGGGAATCGTAGCCGTATTGCCGAACCGTCTCAAGCAGGTACTTCTGCTCGAGGTTCTCCCCCGTGGCGACCAGCTCCTGCACCATCTTTTGGTAGAGATCGATCGTCGCTGCAGAATAAGTCCGCAATTCCCCGCGCAGGTAGGTTTCAAATGATGTGTTGTACTTCGTGTCATCCCGGGTGTAAAAGGATCTCCCGTGTGCCGTCAGATGCGGGAACTTCCGAAAGGTTTCCAGTTTCCACCTCAGGTGAACAGACACGATCTCTTCGATTTTTGCCAGCGTTTCTTCCTCTACGTCCGGCAGTCTGCCGCGGATCCGTTCGAATGCGATCGGATCCGTAGACTCCATCATCCGGGCATATTTCTCCGTCAGGAGGTTGCGCCCGGCTGCCTTCGCGTTCAGCAGATCCTGCCAGTAGCTCTCCTGCAGTTCCTCCGTCCAGGCGAGCGCCTGGCTGGACCGCATGATGTAGAAGGTTTTTGAGTCTTCCTGGCACGAAGCACGCTGACCGCTCCCGCCATTGACCTGATCAAACATCTCCCACTCCGCTTCTACGATTTTTCTGACCAGTTCTCTGCTCATGACTTCCTCCCTTTACAGGCTGAAGGTCTTTGTCGGTGCCCCTGCAAGCGACAGGATCGAGCCCTCTCCCTCTGCGGCACAGAACATAAAGATGTTGTCTGCCCCTTTGAAATTCGCCAGATTCGGGTTCGCTGCGATTACAGCGTCCTTTTTCTCACCGGTGACCTCCACTGCCGTCGCCGAAATACGCAGCCAGCTGTAAGTCTTCATGTCCACAGCGGAGGCTTCAAACTTCGGGTTTGCCTTCAGCTGCTTCGCGCAGCGCCCGTATGCGCTCGTTGCAAAGGTGATCTTCCCGTCCACCAGATCGACAAAACCGAATGGCCGGATGGTCGCATCGTTGTCCGCGCAGGTCGCGATAAAGGTCGGACCATGCTCCTTGAGAAATGTAAATAATTCGTTCATGCTGCTCTCCTCCCTCCTTCGGAGCTTTTGCACTTTGATCCTTTCCGGATCAGTAGTCATCTTCGGACAGATCCGTGCCGCCGACCGTTCCTGTCAATCCGAGATCTCTGCCGAGCTTCTTGAACATGTTGAGGTGCATCTGCATCTCGGATTTGCTCGGCTCACGCCAGTTGATGTAATCATATAGTTTATTGAGTTTGTCGTACTTGAAGCTGCCCGTCAGATGGAACGGCAGCAAGTCGATCCGCAGGATCCTGTTCTGCATCAGGAAGGCGGCTTCCTTCCGCAGATTCTCCGGAGAATCGTTGAATCCCGGGATGATCGGTGTACGGATCCGGATTTTCTTGCCCATGGCTGCGAGCTTTGAGATGTTCTCCAGGATGAGCTCATTGGAAACACCGGTCGCGATTTTGTGTTTTTCCGGATCCATATGCTTGATATCGATCAGGAACAGGTCGACATACGGCGCATAGGACGCCAGTATATCCCACTTGCAGTACGCGCAGGTCTCCATCGAGACGTTGATGTACTCCGATTTGAGTCTCTCGAGCAGCTCCAGGACAAATTCCGGCTGCAGGGTCGGTTCGCCGCCCGATATACAGACGCCGCCGCCCGCTCTCCTGTAAAATGCCTGATATCTCATGACGGTATGAACCACCTCATCTACGGTCATCCATTTCCCCACCGTCTCGATCGACTTCGTCGGACAGACATCGATGCACTTCGTACAGCCCTGATCTGCCAGACATTTGTCGCGGTCTACAGACCGGTTTTCCTTGAATCCTTCTACCGCCTGTACCGGACAGACCGATATGCAGCCTCCGCATTCTACACAAGTCCGCGGATTCACCCACACCAGCTGCTTCCTGCTGATCATCTCCGGATTGTGACACCAGCCGCAGTGGAGAGGACAGCCTTTCAGGAATACAGTGGTCCGAAGTCCCGGTCCGTCCTGAAGTGAATATTTCTGGATCTCCGCGACCAGCCCTCTTACAGCACTCATGTCTTCCTCCTTCCGCTTATGCCCCGCATCAGATGCGGTCCTGTCATTTACCAAAATGCGCCCATGCGCATTACACACATGGGCGCACTCTCCTCGTCAGAATTAAATTCCGATCAGATCATCAGGATATCGGCTCTATTACAGTTCGAGCTCAGTACGCGCGATGATCGTATCCTGTACGTGCGGAGCCAGGTTGATGTAGACTGCGGAGAATCCGGCAACACGGACGAGCAGGTCTTCGTAGTTGTCCGGGTTTTCCTTCGCATCGTACAGCGTTTCGCTGTCAATGATGTTGAACTGGACCTGCGACAGGTTGAGGTCAGCCCAGGTGTGCATCAGCTGGATGAACTGCTGCGGCGTCGTGTTGGTGCTGAGTCTCATGTTGTGCAGGATCCTCTGTGTCTTGGTCGCGTCGATCGTCGCTACCTGCTCGAGGACGGTCATCGGGTCTTTGCCGTGGCCGGCCAGAGGCGAAATACCGCCGTCATACAGCGGCTCGTAGCAGCGACGGCCGTTTGGCATCGCCGGTGTGCATCTGCCGTAGCTCTCGAAGGTCGATACAGAGTGATACTGTACGTCGTACTTCTGTCCGCAGCAGTCGGTGTAGCTTGCGCCTTCTGCACCGATACCTTCATACAGCATGTTCAGGATGTCCGCGACAAGCTGTTCACCGTCGCCGAATTTCGGTGCGTTGAGGCAGGCCTGACGGAGATCCTCACGGCCTTCCCAGTTGTTGTTGCAGGCGTCGATGAGTTCCTGCATCGTGCACAGCTTCTTATCCCAGACAACATCTCCGATCGCACGGATCGCGTCCGCAACGTCTACGATACCGGAGACACAGCCGAAGAACGGATAGCTGTAATCGCAGCCTTCCACGTCTCTGGCGTCAACACCCCGCTCGATGCAGCGCGGGTGCAGGCAGCTCTGCCAAGGCAGTTTGTTGTGCTCGGAGTCGATATGGCGGGCGATCAGTCCTGCTTTGTGGCCCCAGAAGAACAGCTTGTGGACCTGTGCCAGGAACGCGTTGACAAACTCCTCATAGGTTGTGAATGTCGTCGGATCGCCTCCGTCAACACCGATGGTCTCTTTGGTCAGGATGTTCTTGCCGCGATTCAGCGCCACGCTGAACCAGAGCGGAGCATTCAGGGAACCGTTGACCTTGAGCTGGTCGAGGATGTCAAGTCCTTCGATGCAAACCGCAACGCAGCCCGCCACGCAGTTGTTTCTCGCGTCATACAGCGAGACACCCTTGTCGAGCAAGTGCTCGATGACCGGACGGTCGCCGAAGAAGGACGGGTTGCCGCCGGATCCTTCCTTAAGGCACTCAAACGCCTTGGCAAGCAGCTTGTCCGGAGTACCCGCGTGAACACGGATGGACAACGCCGGCTGTACGGTCTTCAGTGCCATGGAGGTGTCGAGCGCCAGGTACGAAACATCATTGGTGCTGTCTCTGCCGGTGGCAGGATCGACGCCGCCAAGCGTGAAGTGTTGGAACAGCATGTTGGAGCCTACAGCGTTCGAACGGGTCTGCGCCGGTACCAGGCAGCCCATGACACGTTCGTACTTCAGCCACATGTCTTCCATGAGCTCTCTCGCGTACTCTTTCGTGATGTAGCCGGACTCGATGTCTTTCTTGTAGTACGGATAGAGCAGGTAGTCAAATCTGTGCGGGCTTCCGGCCGCCTGCATCTCCTGTGAACGGGAGGTGCTGTGCTCGAGCCACATCAGCTGCAGCGCTTTCTGGAAGTGTTCGGTCGGCGTCGAGATGTCCATACTCTTCGCCATCTCAAGGAGCTCTTTCTTCCGCTGCGGATCGGTTTCCTTCTCCGCCGCCTCGAGCGCCATGTCGATATGTCTCTGACAGTACATCTTCATCGCGTCAGACGCAATGAGCATCGCGCGGAGTTCCGTGTGGCGCTTCATGTAATCTTCGACCTTCGTCGGATCTTCGCACTCTGCCGGATCGTACTTTTTCATGCTCTCGCGGATCTTTTCCTGGATGCCGTCGAGACCGTTCTCCCACAGGAAGTTCAGGTCCGCCCCCGGGGAGTTGCCGGAGTATCTGTAAAGTGTGGTATAGCATCCTCTCCAGCCGAACGGATCGGACGGATCGGAGTAGACATTTTCCATAATCTCATCGGTAAACTGCGCGACAATCTTGTCCTCGGAGCATTTACCGACCCACCAGTTGGAAATCTCCTCAAGCTCTTCCCACTCTTCTGCGGACAGCGCGAACTTCGAAGCCATGCATTGATACAGGATCGGCTTGGTGTAGAAGTCCGGATAGAACGGCAGCGAGGTGAGGTCCTTGCCGACGTGGACCATCAGCAGCTCATCCGGCATGATGAAGATCGTCTTGTTCTTCAGATAGTGCTCGAATGCAAGCGCTCTTCTGATGACCCAAGGCTTGCCTTCGGTCTGCTTGAAACTCTCCGTGATATAGCGCGCGCGCTCGATATCCGCTACGACCGTAACGCCGAGGTTTCCGTCTCCGCGGATAAACTTTCTTTCAAGATGCGATTTCAGCTTCTCGCCTCTTGCAGTTGGAGTAATAGCCATAACAAGTCTCCTTTCTTAAAATAGTTTTAATCAAGCCGCTTCTTTGCGGTTATCAGACTTCCTCAGGCCGCGGGAAGGGCGAAAGCCCTTCCGCAGCAGATGCCATGCATCAGTCTTTGATCTTGCGAAGATCGGCATCCATGAGCGCCCGGGTCTTCTTGTCGACGCCGGTCGCCGGCATCGCGAACAGGATCTTGAGCTTCATCCCGTAGCCCTTCGACGTATTCGGATCCTTGGAAATGCCCGGCAGATACTTCTCCATCACGGCGACACCGCGCGGATCCGCCATGACTTCGCCGAGCTTGCTGCTCATGGTGAATTTCGGCGGACGGCCGTCATCAACGTATTCCGGTTCCGGGGCTGCTTCCGGAGCTGCCTCTTCAGCAGGTTCCGGGGCTGCCTCCGCTGCTGAGGCAACTGCAACTTCGCCTCTGTACGCCAGCCTCTGCCCCTCAGTCGGATCATAGCTGTAGCACGCCTCGAGGATCCGCGTGAAGTCCGTTACGATCTTCTCGCCGTCGATCTCCATTTCCGCGTGGCAGTCATAGAGCGAACGGTTGAGGATCGCGTGGAACGGCAGCTGATCGACCGCCTGCTTCATCATCGTCCGGAGCCACTTGCCTTCGATCACGCCGCGGATGCGATCGCCTTCAAAGACATACTTCAGCGTGTGCGGCACGGTATCTCCTTCTGGGATGTCCTCGCAATAAATGTAGAAATCCGCGTCCCGGTCATAGGAGTAGACCTTGCCGTCCTTGAAGTTCCAGACCCATTTGATCGGACGGTATCCCTGGTGAGGGCCGCCTTGTGCCTCGAAGATCGTGATCAGGTTTTCACCGGAATTCCCCCCGATCGGGAAATTCCCCCAGTAGAAGTAGTGGCAGGCATCCCCGAAGAAATCAGCCGTTCCGAACTGGTGATCCGACCAGCCGTATCCGTTCACCGGAAACGTCTTGCCGTCCACCTTGAGGGTGCCGGTAATCTTGTTCCAAGGCATGTAGTACCAGGCAACCGAGACCGGCATGTTCGGCGTGTTGATCCTTCCGATACCGATGCCGTCCGGAAGTTCCGAGATCGTCGGCTCGATCAGCGTCTCAACAGTCAGATCCAGTCCGCAGTTATTCGCCTTGTCGTCTGCATGCATCTTCAGGATCGGGAACTTCGCGCGGAAGTAATTATCCGGTCCCATCTGGATATCATAGCCGTTTTCGTCAATGATAACATCCTCTTCATCGATGAACTGGATCGTCTCCGTCAGTTTGCCGTCCGGAGCCAGAAGGTTCAGCAATACACAGCGCATCGGCCCTGTAAAGGACAGCATCATGGTGCCGGACCATCCGTTATCGAAGACGAAATCCGTATGCCAGGTCTGCCACGGCGCCTTCACATATTCCGGGAATTTGTACGGAGCGAACCGTTTCTCATCTGCCCGGTACAAAGCAGGATCATATACAACTCCCATCTTGTGCTCCTTTCTGCTATTTCCCTGCAAACCCTTCTCCGGGCGCGGCGCCGAAGCGCCGCGTCCACTTTGAATCTGACAGTGCTTACAGCGCGTTCACGCGATCAAGGATCTCCTGCACCGCTTCTTTGGTGAAGCCAAGCTTTTTCGCCTGCGGATATTTCAGCAGGTGTTTGATCGCCATGCCCTTTGCGACACCGACCATGTCGTTGCTCGAAAGACCCGGAATGACTTCATCAAAGATCGCCTTATACGCTTCGTTGTTCAGGATCTCTCCCAGTTTGCTGTCAACAGTAATCATTTCTTTCGTCTCCTTTCCGTATAGATAGCTCAGTCAGCTTTATCTACAGTGCCGATGCCACGAGTTCCTCGAGGCTGATCACGCGGATCTCC